>JAFONG010000164.1 GCA_017418585.1 Erysipelotrichaceae bacterium
AGAATATACGGACCGTCATCAAATGTAAGATAGGCGATCTTAACCTTGCTTTCGCCATTGCGGATCTTCTTCTCGAGCCTAGAAGCAAGATCAAAGAATTCGTTTTTCGTCTTGATGATCTGGCTGCTTACGTCCGCATAGCTCTGAAATTCCTCTTCCAGTTTTCTAAGATTGTTTTGTCTGCTTTCCAGCTGCGTTTTCTGTGTATCCGACAACTGGTCCATCTGAAGTATCCTGCTTTTCAAAGCCGTGTTTTCTTTCAGCAGTAAAAAACCCATGATCCCGCAGATCACGATCAGAATTCCCATCATTGAAGCAATCAGGATCAGTCCAGTGCTTCTTTCAGCTTTTCCAGTCTTCTTCTCCATAGATCCAGCTGTTTCGATTCGTCCTTGTTTCTTATTTCCTCCAGTTTTTCAGCAAGCTTTTCGCATTCATCATCCAGCCTTTTCAATTCAGTCAAATTCAGTTCTACCGTTCTTTCTTTCTGAATCAGTTCAGACTGAAAAGAACGTTTTTTATCGAACAAAACAAAAACTGATACCGAACAGATAATAAGAAATATGAATTCTATTATGACAAGCTTCTTCATGGTATTGGTTCCCTGCCACAGATAATCAATATACAGCTATATTATACAACTATATGACTTCGATTATAAACTTCATTGTTCACTATTTCTCTTTCGGTCATGTGAAACTGCATTTATGTTAGAATAATAAAGAAATAAGGAGAATAGATATGAATATTGAGGAAAAACTGGTACAGACCATTACCGGAATCATAAAAGATAAATATGAAATTGCTCCTAAAAACGGAATGATCATGGTAGAGATTCCGAAAGACAACGGCAACGGCGACTATTCCACGAATATCGCCATGCGTCTTACCAAGATCCTGAAAAGACGTCCTCAAGAAATCGCACAGGAAATCAAGGAAGAGCTGCTGAAACGGCTAGACAATGTTCAAAGCATCGAAATCGCCGGTCCTGGTTTTATCAACTTCTGGCTGAAGAAAGATGCCATGGCGGATATTATCAATACAGTCATCGAAAAAGGAGACGGATACGGTCATTCCGATACCGGAAAAGGACTTAAAGTCCTGGAAGAATATGTCAGTGCCAATCCGACAGGACCGCTTCACTGCGGTCATGCGCGCGGTGCCTGCTGGGGCGATTCCTGCGTCAGGATCATGAATGCTGCGGGATACAAGGCAACCAGGGAATACTATATCAACGATGCCGGTGCACAGATGATGAATCTAGGCAAATCGCTGCTTGGCAGATACAGAGAACTGTTCGGTCTGGATTTCACACTGCCGGAAGACGGCTATCACGGACCGGATGTCATAGAAATCGCTAAAGAGATTAAGGAAAAAGAAGGCGACAAGTATCTTAAAATGAGTGAAGAAGAAGCTGTACTTGCTTTGAAGGAGGTCGGTAAGGCCAAAGAACTTGACAGGATCAAAAAAGATCTGGAATACTACGGATGCGGATTCGATTCCTGGATCTCGGAACAGTGGATCGTCAGTCAGGGAATGGTAGAAAAAGCCGTAGAAAAGATGCAGTTGATGGGTCTTTTGTATGAAAAGGACGGAGCTATCTGGTTCGAGGCAACAAAATACGGCGACGACAAGGACCGTGTACTGAAAAAAACAGACGGCTACTATACCTATATGACACCGGATATTGCCAACCATATCTACAAGTACGAAAGAGGCTATGATCTTCTGGTGAATATCTGGGGCGCCGATCATCACGGCTACATTCCAAGAATGAAGGCGGCCATGGAAGCTTTGGGCTATCCGCGCGATAATCTTCAGGTCGATCTGTGCCAGATGGTCAGGATGGTGGAAAACGGCCAGGAAGTCAAGATGTCAAAACGTACCGGCAATGCGATCACATTGAGGGAACTTGTGGATGATATCGGCGTCGACTGTGCAAGATACTTCTTCCTTTCGAAAGCGCTGGATACCCATCTGGATTTTGATCTGACTCTTGCCAGAACGAAAACCAACGATAATCCCGTCTACTATGCACAATACGCATATGCCCGTATCTGTTCCGTATTGAGACAGTCGGCAAACGGCTATCAGAAACAGGAAAACTATTCCCTTCTGTCTCATCCGAAAGAAGTCGACCTGCTGAAACACATCGCATCCTTTACCGATGTTGTCGCTGACGCGGCAGTAAACAGAAGTCCGAACAAGATCTGCAACTACATTCAGAAACTTGCTACCTATTTCCATTCCTTCTATGGCGCATGCAAGATCAACGATCCTGACAGTCCGCAGCTTTCCAATGAACGTCTGGCTCTTGCCGATGCCACTAGAATCACTTTAAAGAATGCTTTATATCTGTTGGGTGTAAGTGCTCCGGAGTCTATGACCAAAGAATAATGCGGTCAATCCGTACACGGTAATAAAAACTGTAGTTTAAGCTACAGTTTTTTTAATAGACATACTCCATCAGGTCGACCATGATGCTGCCGGTATCCTCATAGAATACCTTATACGACCCGATCGATCGGAATCCTGCTTTTTCATAGAGTTTTGCAGCCCTGCTGTTTCCTTTGATGACATCCAGATGAATGGCCTTCACTTTTCCGGAAACATTATTGATGATGAAAGACAGCAGTTCTTTTGATAGGTTCTTTCCTCTGCAGCTGGGATGAATCGCCATGAGATGCAGAACAGCGATTTCGTCTTCTTTCAGATTTAAACTCCAGGGTGCATTCCGATAGTTTTCGTCTTCATGCAGAGAAATACAGGCAGCTCCCGCTATCTTCCCTTTTTCTTCCAGAATATAAAACAGATCGTTTTCCAGATGCCTTTTCAAATCGTTTTCGGAAGGATAGACGTCTTTTGTCCAGGCAGCCCCGCAGCTATCGTATCGCTGATAGTCGATGACATCATCATAGAACGATTTCAGCCTTCTCAGATCGTCTATTTCTGCCAATCTGATCATTCTGCCTTTTCCTTGTTTAAGAGTTTCTTTCACATTTTTCTATGGATGTATGATCGTGCCGGTTTTTCCCTGCAAGGCTTCCTTGGCTTTTTCCAGAGAAGTAATCAATGCCTTGCCTGTTTTCATCTGTTCAAGATAATCGATACAGGATTCGACTTTCGGAAGCATGCTTCCTTTTGCGAAATGTCCTTCCTTAATGTATCTCTCGGCTTCTTCCAGTGACATCTCGTCCAGGTCGATCTGATTCGGTTTGTTGAAGTTGATCGATACCTTTTCTACTGCCGTAAGGATCACCAGCATGTCCGCATGCAGATCCAGAGCAAGTTTCGCAGAAGCTCTGTCCTTGTCGATGACTGCAGCGACACCTTCAAACCAGCCGTCCGATTTTACTACCGGAATTCCTCCTCCGCCGACCGTAATGACGATACAGCCTTCAGAAACAAGTCTTTCAATCGTTTCCAGTTCGACGATGGAGACAGGTTTAGGCGATGGGACGACTCTCCGATAGCCTCTGCCCGAATCTTCAACAAAAGAATATCCGGTTTCTTCCATGATTCTGTCTGCTTCTTCTTTCGCATAGAATGAACCGATCGGCTTGGTCGGATTCTGAAAAGCGGGATCGTTTCTGTCTACTTCAACTTGCGTAACAACTGTTGCGACAGGCTTGCTGATTCCTCTTTTGTTCAGTTCCCTGCCTATAGACTGCTGCAGATGATAGCCGATGTACCCCTGTGTCATGGCGCCGCATTCCGGGAAAGGCATTTCCGGTGTACTTCCGCTATTATTATGAGAATTCTCAAAAGCCAGGTTTACCATTCCGACCTGTGGGCCGTTTCCATGGCCGACAACCACATCATAACCCGCTTCAACCAGATCGACGATCGTGGCTGCCGTTGTCTTAACCAGTTCCAGCTGCTGCTTCGGCGTATTGCCTAAGGCGTTGCCTCCCAGTGCAATAACAAGTCTTTTTCCCATGGCTATTTCAATGTTGCATACATGACAGCCTTGATCGTATGCATTCTGTTTTCGGCTTCATCGAATACCTTTGACTGTTTTGATTCAAATACCTCATCGGCAACTTCCATTTCCTTAACGCCGAACTTTTCAGCAATTTCCGCTCCGATCGTTGTATTGGTATCATGGAAAGAAGGCAGACAATGCATAAAGATCGCATTCTCATCGGCATTGGCCATGACTTCTTTTGTTACGCGATACGGTTCCAGCAGTCTGATTCTTTCGGCCCAGACATCGTCAGGTTCACCCATCGATACCCAGATATCGGTATAAATGACATGAGCGCCCTTCGTTCCTTCTTTAACATTCTCTGTCAGAGTTATCGTACAACCGTTCTCCTTAGCGATTTCCCTGCACTGTTCCACCAGTTCAGGAACCGGCATCTGCTGCTTCGGACCGCAGGCAACAAAGTTGATGCCCAGCTTCGCGCAGACGACCATCAGCGAATTGCCGACATTGTTTCCAGCATCGCCCATGAATACCAGTTTCTTGCCTCTCATGTCCCCCAGATTCTCTTCTGCCGTCATGATGTCCGCCAGCATCTGGGTCGGATGGAACTGCGTCGTCAGGCCGTTCCAAACCGGAACGCCGGATTTCTCAGCCAATTCTTCAACAATGGACTGGTCGAATCCGCGATATTCAATACCGTCGTACATTCTGCCCAGAACTCTTGCGGTATCTTCCAGCGACTCTTTCTTGCCCATCTGGGACGAACCCGGATCGAGATAGGTTACACCCATGCCCAGGTCTCTGCCGGCCACTTCAAACGAAGTACGCGTTCTTGTCGAGGTTTTTTCAAACAGCAGAACGATCTGCTTACCTTTCAAATAGTCGTGCGGAATGCCGTTTCTCTTCATATTCTTGAATTCTTTTGACATGTCCAGCAGATAACGGATCTCAGCAGGCGTGAAATCCAGCAGTTTCAGAAAACTGCGTCCTCTTAAGTTTACTCCCATATTTCTCTCCTTATATATCTTCTCTCCAAAGAGGCATCGTCATACATCTCGGACCCCCTCTTCCTCTTGAGAGTTCCGCACTTGGTATCGTAATCACATTCAGTCCCCTTTCACGCAGGATCGAATTGGTTACTTCGTTTCTTTCATAACATACGATCGTTCCGGGCTTAATGCACAGGGTATTGGAACCGTCGTTCCACTGTTCTCTGGCTGAAGCGATCATATCGTCTCCTCCGCATTTTATCAGTTCAACGTTTTCGACGCCTGTATACTTTTCCAGTATCTTTTCCAGCTTCATATCCAGACGGACGATCTCCAAATCATCCGGATTTCTGTCTTCCCTGACTGGCGGCGTGATCTCATAGACTTCAAGAGGGCCAATGATGGCAGGATGGACGGTATACTTGTCGTAGTCTATTCTTGTGAAAACCGTATCCAGATGCATGTATGCGCGCGATTCAGGGATCTTGAACGCCAGAACGGTGCGGATTCTGCATTCGGGATCCGCAAACAGATTCCTGGATGCTTTTTCGATGGCGTCAGGCGATGTTCTTTGCGAGATGCCGATTGCCAGTACGGTCTCGGACAGATTGAAGACATCTCCTCCTTCAATACTCGCATGATAGCTGCGGTCATAGTAGCATTTCACTTTTCCCGCAAAGTCAGGATGATATTTCATGATGTATTCGGCATAGATCGTCTCCCTGTTTCTTGTCGGAAATCTCATCCGATTCACGAATACGCCGTCTCCCACCGATGCGAAAGGGTCTCTCTGAAAATAAAGATTAGGCAGCGGCGCAACAATCAGATCGTCATCAGGCGCTATCCTGTCCTGCAGGGAATATGCCTTGAGGGAAGAACCCATTTCCTCATGCATTTCCTTCATCGTTATGCCTTCCATCGTTTTTAAAACGAGATCCTTGCCCTGATAATGCTTTATAAGATAGCGGTAAAGCTTATCCTGCCATCTTTTCGTCTTGATATCGCCTTCCGCAAGCCACTGGTAAATAAACCGCTCAGTTAGTTCCGGATTCTGATCAAGAACCTCACTCATCAGATCCTCCAGATAAACCACTTCAACACCGTTGTCTCTTAAAACTCCGGCAAAAGCATCATGCTCCTGCTGTGCAACTCTTAAATACGGAATGTCGTCAAACAGCATCTCGCTAAGCGTATCGGGACTGAGATTCAGGAGCTCTCTGCCGGGACGGTGAAGCAGAACTTTCCTTAAAGGCTTTATCTCGCTGTCTACGTGAATCCCCTTCATTGTTTTCTCCTTAAACATCGACTGCGGTAATCGCAGATTTTCTTCAATACTATTCTACCATTCAGGAAATCTCTTTTAGGACAAAATGAACAATTATCACTATGATTCCAAAAAAACAGAACAGATGAGAAAACAAAAAAACCGCGATATGAAGATCACGGTTGATTCTATCTACTGGCGTCCATGAAGGGATTCGAACCCCTGACCGTCCGCTTAGAAGGCGGATGCTCTATCCAACTGAGCTACATGGACAGCATTAATATACTATCATCTTTGATTTACAAATTCAATATTGAAATTCCTTCGTTAGATGATAAGATAATATCGATATGTGCCTATAGCTCAACTGGATAGAGTGTTTGGCTACGAACCAAAAGGTTGCGGGTTCAAGTCCTGCTAGGCACGCCATGAAAAACAAAACCGTCCAGCAGACGGTTTTAATATTACAGCATTTTAACGATCAGGCCAACGATCGCACATACGGCAAGAGCAATTGCCTCTCCTGTCAGAAATCCTCTGAAATGGAACATGTAGTCGTGATAATCAGCCGTCATGTCTTCCGTTCCTTTGATTACATAGTGCGGATCATGACAGAACCAGACGATATCAAGGACGATCAGATCGAAGAGGTTGACGATCGTCCATAGAAGAAATCCGTATCCGAATCCTTCCATGAATGTCGTATATCCGTTCACATATCTTAAGATGACGGCAAATACGGCAATAAACAGAACAATTGCTGTAAGCTTGGCTGTCAGCTTGTTCTTCCGTGTCGGGATCCGGTCTTTATACTCTTCTAAAGACTTTACTCTTTCCTGGATTTTCGGCGGATAATTGTACAGGATCCCGATCGGTTCTCTGGAAATCAGATAAACCATCAATGTAAATACCGCACATAAAACGATGCTTTCAATAAACAGGATCACTTTTCAATAACCTCCCAATGACTTTTTTATGAAGTAGAAGATCAGCATATGTAACGGATAGATCGTATAAAAACAGATCTGCAGAAAACGGTTGTTGATGAATCCCCTTTTTCCATTATATAATCCGATGGCAGCAAACGCAGGAACCGCCTTCCAGTGGCACGATAAAAGAGAAATCCCGGAGACTGCTCTTAATACCAAAGAATCTCTTAACAGATACATCAACATAATGAAACAGAATCCGCTGTAACCGTAGTCGGCGTTCAATACAAAACAGATCAGCAGCAGTCCAAGCAGCAGCAGCTGATTTCTGAGTGTTTCTTTCCCTTTCTGAATCTCTTCAGTGAGACATAAACCGAGATAACCCAGAAACAGGGTAAAGTAGACATTCTGTTTTTCATAATAGAATGTTCCCGTATGTTCCAGATTCCAGGGAATCTCCGAAAGAAATGCAAAGATCAGCAGACGCAGCCCGTACATTTTACGGTTTCGGGTATGAACAAAGCCTTCCGTAATCAGAAATGCATATACAGGAAAAGACCATCTTCCGATAAATCGCATTGTTTCATAGCAAGTAAAGCTTTTCCCTGCAACAGTCAGAAACACAGTATTGAATCGATAACGGAATACAAGCGCAACGTGGTCGATCAGCATCGTTATTACCGCAAGTATTTTCAGCATGCTGTTGCTGAGAACCTGATATTTTATACTTTTTGCTTCCATCTTCTTTTAGCCTATATTCTCATCATACATCATTACGATTCTTTTACCAGCTTGCCTGTCATATGTTCCGGTTTTAACGCAAACAAAAGCGTTCCCGGTCCCGACTTTTGAATTTCACTTTCGATGTATTCTTCGTCTTTAGTGAATTTGTAACTGAGTCTGCGGGCGATCTCGTAGGTTTTTTCCCGGTCTTCGATGATTTCTATTCTGCCAAAGACGATTACGCTGCGAATACGTAAAAACCATTCGTCTTCCTGCTGAATGCCTTTGTCACAAACACAGAAAGAAGCCTTGTCATGACGCCTTACGGCATCGATCTTATGACCGTTTCTTCCTCCGTGAAAATACAGTTTTCCATCCTCTTCGCAGTAATAATGATTAAGAGGCATCCCATACGGATAATCGTCCTCTCCAAGCACAGACAATATGCCGCGCGGTTCATGCTTCAGAATTTCGATACACTCTTCTGCTGTCAGCTGCTGCTTACTGCGAAGCATTTCTCTAAACATCTCCACTTCCTCCTATCCGGACTCCACGATACAGAATAAAAACTACAACTTAAAAGTATCCTTGATCATCTTTGCCACAACTTCCGGCTCTTTGTCGGAGTTTTCGATTCTCAGATAATTGTCAAAAGTGATCTCACCTTCATAACTGACACATCTATGATTCTTATCGTCATCGATTAAACGCCGGTTTGAAGTCTCTATATCTCTTTTGGAAGCCTTGTTTTTCAGTCTGTTCTCTGTAACGTTTCTTTTCAATCTGATCTCCTGCGGAGCTATCAGTTCAGCATAATAGAATTCTGTCCCATATGGTTTAAAGATCCCTTTGACATGTTCCAGATATTCCCATTCTGAAGGCAAATCAAAATCCATCATCAATGTAAAAATCATCCCGTAATTATCAGAAGCTGCATAGTTTCTGAAAATAACGTCTCGTATTTCTGAGATTGTTTTCCCATCGTATCTACCGAAAATATCTATCACCGGTTCGATGGTCATATGATTGTGAAAGAGCCTTAATCCGGTTATTTTCATCAGTTCCTGGCCGACGGTCATTTTCCCGACGGCAGCATCACCGATTATAAACAATAGCTTCATAGACTATTCTCCCAAAACATGATTGTCTTTTTCAATTCCTAGGTACGGGGTAAACTATTTCCTTTTACGATGCAAAAGGCATACCGTCTCTACGTGTTCCGTATACGGGAACATGTCGACAGGCTGTATCTTACTGATTGTATAGTTTCTTGTCAGATAGTTCAGATCATCTTTTAAAGTGACGGGATTGCAGGACACATAGACGACTTTTTCCGGATTCAGAGCGAACACGCTGGACATGAACTTCCTGTCCGATCCGGTTCTAGGGGGATCCATGATCACGACATCGACATGGGTCTTCTGTTTTGCCAGGTATTCCATGTATTTGCCGGCATCTTCGCAGATGAATTCCGCATTTTCGATATGATTCAGTTTCCTGTTGATGAGGGCATCTTTCACTGCCGAACGGTTCAGTTCTACGCCAAGCACCTTCTTAACGGATTTTGAAGCGCACAGACCGATCGTTCCCGTACCGCAGTACGCATCGATCAGGATTTCATTTCCTTTCAGTTTCGCGGCTTTAATCGCTTCTGCATAAAGGATTTCGGTATGCCTTTTGTTTACCTGATAGAACGAGGATGGAGATATCCTGAATTTCAGTCCGCACAGTTCATCGGTAATATATCCCTTCCCGTATAATGTACGGTTTCTGCTTCCCAGAATCATGGAAGTATGGCGTGAATTGATATTCTGAACGACAGTTTTGATTTCCGGATGCCTTTTGAGCAGATCCCTAACAATCTGTTCGCCGTTTTTGATGGACGGGGATCCCGTAACCAGAATGGCCATGTATTCGCCCATGCCGGAACAGCGAATCATGACATGCCTGATACAGCCTTTCATGGCTCTTTCATCGAACACGGAAATATGATATTTCATGATCAGATTCTTTATTGTTCCAATGATCTGATTCGCCTTCTCGTCACAGATCATGCATTCCTTTATTTCAACGATCTGATGCGTTCCCTGCACATAATTCCCGCAGATTACATTGTGGCGGCTATCATAACCGAACGTAACCTGTATCTTGTTGCGGTAATGATAAGGATCATCCATGCCGATGATTCTTTCGACTTTATGAAATCTGCTTAAAAGCTCTTCGACCTTTTTCTGTTTCGTCTCCAGCTGATCGGCATAGGAAAAACCCTGCAGCTGACAGCCCCCGCAGTATTGAGCAACCGGACATGTTTTTCCGTCTGATCCTTTCCTGTTCATTTCTATATCATTATATCAGTTGCAGATACCGGTCTAAAAGCTCTCCATTGAGATCACGGATCATTCCGATATCAAATTCTTCCTTATCCGTAGAAATGATGGCTTTTTTCTGGGTGTCGATCTTCTTTACGCGGATCAGTTTTTCCACATATGATCCGCCCTTCTTCTTTTCATCCGGAACATAATACAGAATTCTTAATTCAGGACATTCCGCTAGATGATTCTCCAGCACGGACAGTTTCATGTCCAGAATCTCCTTTTCGGTATCGTCTGGTTCCTTGAAGGATTCGGTCATTCTGGCGGCTTCTCTGATTGTTTCTCCATAACCGGTCAATGCGGCAAACGGAGCGAACTGTGCAGCCCGGTCATAATCGGACATGTGCGGTCTGTTTTTTGAAACAAAACGAGGAAGATCGATGATGTCGTCATAATCATGTTTTTCGTTCATTTCCGATGTCCTCCGATCTGTTCATGTCTTAGAATGCCGGTAGCGCCTTCTTCAAAATCAGTACCGTTTAATATGGCGTTCTGTCCATATCTTTTCTTGATGCGCAGGATCGCTTTCTGGATCTGTTCTTCCTTCTTTTTATCGTAGGATTCTTTTTCCTTTCTTTCCATTTCCTTTTCAGGATCGCTGAACAGATCGGTCTGTTCAATCCTGATTCTTTGAGAAACGGAGGAATACGGCAGAATATGGTCCGCGCAGATATTGATCCTTCTGATCAGAAGATGCGGATCAACGGTCTTTTTGTATATCGTCAGCATCGCATCCATGATTTCTTTCAGTGACGATGTGTAGTCATTCAGCTGGACAGATCCTCCTCCGGGTTTCGGGACGGCTCTTCCATACCAGTTGGATACGATCTGCCCGTCGTAGTTTTCCAGTTCATTGGCTGTATCGTAGTTGACCATCAGGCTGACATGATCCGTTACAAGATCTTTTTCCAGCAGATCCAGAACCAGATCATTGATCATTTCTTTGATTACGACTTCGGCTTTGCTGTAGGTATACGGTTCCATCAGAACCTGTCCTGAACCTAGAGAACTGCTATCGGGTTTATAGGCCTTGATGTCTTTCATCGTGCAGGATTCAAATCCCCAGGCATGATCGATCAGAAGTTCCGCATTGATGCCGAATTCGTCATAGAGTACACCGTCAGCCTTTAAGGAAAACCTTGCCAGATCTCCCATTGTATAAATGCCGTGCTTTGCCAGTCTTGCGGTTATTCCTTTGCCGATGCGCCAGAAATCCGTCAGTGGCTGATGGCTCCACAGATTCTTGCGGTAGGAATACTCGTCCAGTTCGGCGATTCTTACTCCATCCTTATCGGCAGGCAGATGCTTCGCCTCGATATCCATGGCTACCTTTGCCAGATACAGATTCGTTCCGACGCCGGCAGTAGCCGTAATCCCCGTTTCCGCAAGAACTTCCCGGATCATCGTCATGGCCAGCTGTCTGGCTGTCATCTTATATGTATTCAGATAATCGCTTACATCGATAAACACTTCGTCGATCGAATAGACATGAATATCGTCAGGAGAAACATAACGCATGTAGATCTCGTAGATCCTGCGGCTGTATTCCATGTACATCGACATCCTTGGAACGGCAGTGAGAAAAGAAATATCCAAGGACGGATCGTCCGTCAGTTCATTCAGATATACGGATTCTCCCTTGATCCTGCCTCTGTTTATTCTTCTTCGTTCCTTGTTGATCCTTGATACTTTCTGTTTGACTTCAAAAAGACGGGGTCTTCCGGGTATGCCAAAAGACTTAAGCGCAGGAGAAACGGCAAGACAGATGGTTTTATCAGTCCTACTTTCATCCGCTACGACAAGGTTTACATTCAATGGATCGAGATTTCTTTCCCGGCATTCAACAGATGCATAAAAGGATTTCAGATCGATCGCTATGTAGGTTCTTTCTGAATTTTCCATTCTAATACCATTTTACATGATTTTATTTCAATTAAGAAGCCTGCAGATTGACGTATTCGTTCAGGTAGACTTTCATCAGCGTTGCATAGACATGCTGATTGTAGGAACCGTTTTCGGAATACTGTTCGTTGTTTCCTCCCAGCATCCATACGGCAAAAGCGCCTGCCGCCTTGGACCTGGAAAGGCCTCCATAGCAGTGCAGAAGCAATGTATCGACATACTTGTTGCCGTTTATGAATTCTATGATGGATCTGGCCATATCTTCACTGAATAGAACGGCACCGTCTACTTCATTTTCAATGTCGTCGAAGTAAAGCGTCAGGACATCCTTGCAGCATTGGCTCTTCTCAAAACGGATGCCGAAACCGCCTGTATGACTGTCCTGTATCGAGATCACGGCATAAGTATCGCTGCGTGATGCCAGCTCTTCAAGACCGTAAGGATAATAATGATCCATGACATAATCGAACGCATCATAGACCGATTTTACGACTACTCTCTTCATTGTCTGTTACTGTCTCCTTTTATCCGTATTAAAGATCGTAACACAACGCGTTCCCTATCTCAACTCTTTCTTTGCAGTGCCACGACACATTCCAGATGAACGGTATACGGGAACATGTCGACCGGATGTATTGTTCCGATATCGTATCTTTCTTTCAGCAGCTCAAGATCTCTTGCCAGGGTTGCCGGATTGCAGGAAACGTAGACGATTCTTTCCACTCTGCTGTTGCACAGTGACGTGATCAGTTCTTTCGAAAGTCCTTTTCTCGGAGGATCGACAATGACTGTATTTATGCCTTTCAGATACGGGTCCATGTCCTTTGAGGCATCCGCCAGAATGAAATCCGTATTGTTCAGATGATTCATCAGCGCGTTCTCTTTTGCGTCTTCTATCGCTTCCTTGACGATCTCTACGCCTGTCACATGTCCGGCATATCTTGCCAGATACAGGGAAATCGTACCGATGCCGCAATAGAGATCCAGAATTCTTGAATTGTTTTGGACCTGGGCAAGTCCTTTAATCCTGGCGTAGAGTTTCAGCATCTGCCAGTAATTGACCTGATAGAAGGATTTCAGCGACAGCTTTACCCTGATGCCGTCATAGACATCAAAAATATGGTCTCTACCGTACAATACCTTCTCTTCATCTCCAAGAATGACATTGGTTTCTTTATCGTTCAGATTGAGAATCACCGACTTGATCTGCGGATATTTCCGGCATATTGTATTTACTATGACGTCTAAATCGATATTGAAATCGTTTACGACAAATCCCAGCATCACTTCATCGGTTCCCTGAGCGTGCTTGATGATGATATGACGTATCCTGTCGCTGTCTTGTTTATCTAAGAGCATGGTTTTCAGATCGGCGATGATCCGGTTGGCCGTTCTTGATTCAATCAGGCAGTCGTCGAATTCCACGATATCGTTGGAAAACCTGCGGTAGAATCCCATCTTATGATCTCTGCACGGGACCTGTACCTTGTTGCGGTAATAGAAAGGATCATCGGCAGCGACGATGTCGTTGATCTCATACCCTTTCAATGTATTCTGAAGGACTTCTTTTTTTAGTTTGAGCTGATAGTCGTACTGAATATGCCTGTAGTCGCATCCTCCGCATTTATAGGCGACCGGACAGACAGAGAGAATGCGGAATGGTGAAGGAACAATCATTTTTTCGATAATGCCGATGCTGTAGTTCTTCTTTTCTGCGATGATCCTGACATCGGCTTCTTCGTCCTTGATCATGCCTTTGACGAAAACAACCAGATCATTTGCCCTGGCTATTCCCATTCCTTCTACCGACATGTCGATGCATCTGCATCTTACGATATCATTCTTCATATTAAAAAACTTCATGTTTCCATGAAGCTTATTCGCCGTCTCCTTCTTCCGTATCTTCTACGACAGGTTCAGGTGTCAGACCTTCCAGTTCAGCGGCAAGAGCAGGATCCTTCGGATGTGCCATGTCGTCGATTCCATAGGTCTCTTCGGTGGAATTCTTGTGAAGCAGCTTGTACTGTCTTCCGTTCTCATCGCCGATCGCCGATGCGCTTGACGAGGTATAGACATTGATCTGCAGATCGTACATCTTTCTGCTGTCGTCTCCGGTAAAGTAGGTCCCGATCGGAAGCTTGGCGATTACCTTGTTGTAGGCAGACATAAGAATGCTGTCGACCTGTTCTGCGGAAAGAGAATCGATTGTATCGATAAAGATCTTCAGCTGTCCCTGTGCCAGAATAACTTCGACGTCTTCAACAGATCCGATTGCGGAAAGCTCGGTTTTTAATGCGGCCACATCACTGTCCGTAATGGCCGGCTGCAGATCGCCGTCGAATCTCGAACCGATACGCGGTGTGCCTGTCTGCAGTGCCGAAATACCCAGTATACCGGCAAAAATCAGCACAGGAATGGCAATAATGATAATGCCTATGATCAATACAAGTGCAGATCTTGATAAACGTTTCTTTTCCTGATTCCTTGTTTTCTCTTTTTTCAATGGTCTTTCCTTCACTTTTTTTCTCTCCGGTTCTTTGTTTAAGATCGGCTGAACGACTTCCTTTGTATCTGATTGTGTCTTTACAGAATAGACTGCCGTTTCTTCCCTGACAGGTTCAAACGGTTCGCCGACGGCTGCCCTTACAGGTTCTTCATTGCGTACTGGGGTCTCGGTTATTACCGGTTTTTCCTGAAGTACGAACGAATCCTGATCTTTGTCTTCTATTTTTCCAAGCAGTTCTGCTGTACTGTTTATACCGAATTCATCTTCCGGTTTTCCATGTTTCATATCAGTCATAAATTTTCTCCAACATTTATTCTAACATACTTCATAACAGCTTCTCAAACTCCTCTTCAGAAAGCGTCGTCACATTCAGCTGTCTTGCTTTATCCAGTTTGGTTCCCGCTTCGTTTCCGTAGATGACGTAATCCGTCCTAGAAGATACAGATCCCGAAACATGCGCGCCAAGGTTTTCCAGAAGTTCGGTTGCTTCGTTGCGGCTGTATTTTTCCAAAGTTCCTGTCAGAACAACGGTTTTTCCATTGAATACAGAATCGTTAGAAACGGTGTTGTCGATATAGTTCATGTTGACGCCGAAGAGTTTCAGTTGTTCCAGCATCTCTACATTATCCGGTTCATTGAAAAAATCTCTGATGTATTCTGCAGTTACAGGGCCGACATCTCTGATAGAGCTTAGATCTTCAAACGAAGCATGCATCAATGCGTCCATGTTTCCATAATATGCCGCCAGGACTTTACTTGCTTTCTCTCCGACCTGACGGATACCCAAGCCGTTGATCAGCCTTTCAAGAGAATTGTTTTTGGAATTCTCGATCGCTTCGATCAGATTATTAAAAGATTTCTCGCCGAACTTTTCCAGCTGAAGGATCTCGTCCCTGCGGTTATGAAGCTTGTAGATATCCTCGAAACTGTTCAGCAGTCCGGCATTCAGGAACGCTTCTACCCTTTTCTCACCCAGACCATCGATGTTCATCGCGTTTCTTTCGGCAAAGTGGGCAATGGAATAGACCAGTCTGGCCTTGCATTCGCTGTTGACACAATAATGTGCCGCCTCATCTTCGAAACGGTAGAGTTTTCCTCCACATACCGGGCAGGTATCCGGGAAGACGTATCTGACTTGCGAACCGTCACGATTCTCTTTTATCGAACGTATGACTTCCGGAATGATGTCGCCTGCTTTTCTGATGATGACGGTGTCGTTGATGCGGATATCCTTGTCTGCGATGTTGTCCTCGTTATGAAGCGTTGCAAATCCTACGGTCGTACCCGCAACTTTTACAGGTCTCAGTTTTGCGTTCGGGGTGCACTTTCCGGTTCTTCCGACAGTTATGAAAATGTCTTCTACAACGGTTCTTACTTCTTCTGCCGGGAATTTGTAGGCTATTGCCCATTTCGGAATCCTGGATGTGAAACCCAGTTCTCTTTGCTGTGCATAGGAGTTTACCTTGATCACCATGCCGTCGATTTCATAAGGCAGATCATGACGGATCTTCTCCGTTTTATCAATGTGTTCTATTACGTCTTCGATATTGCTGAACAGCAGGGTTGCATCGTTGACTCTAAAACCAAGCTTACGGGCATACTGCAGCGACCCGTAGTGTGTATCGGAATTCACGTCATCCGGAACATGATACCAGAAACCGTCAAGTCCTCTGCTGGCGCAGATCCTGGAATCCAGCTGTCTGATCGAACCTGCAGCGGCATTGCGCGGATTGGCAAACTCTTCTTCGCCGTTTGCAATCCTCTCCCTGTTCACTCTCAGGAAAGACGATTTCGGCATGTATATTTCTCCGCGGATCTCGTATCTTTGTCTATACGGGATAGACATCGGAACGCTGTGAACCGTACGCACATTCATCGTGACGTCTTCTCCGGTTATTCCGTCTCCCCTGGTAACGGCCTGCTGAAACAGTCCGTCTTCATAAACCAGCGACATCGCCAGACCGTCGATCTTGTATTCAACGCAGTATTCCACATCCTTGTATACGTTTGTGATCTTCGATGACCATTCTCTTAGTTCGTCATAAGAGAAAACATCTCCCAGCGACAGCATCGGCTTCTCGTGGGTGATCTTTTTAAACTCATCCAGAACACCAAAACCGACTCTCTTGGTTACTGAATCGGGATCATCCATTTCCGGATGTTTTTTCTCCAGTTCTTCCAGTTCTCTAAACAGCTGGTCATACTCGCTGTCCGGTACAGTCGGCCTGTCCAAAATGTAATACTGATAGCTGTATTCTTTCAGTATCTTTCTCAGTTCAAGGATTCTATCTGTCTCGTTTGCCATAAATTCATTATATTACATTCATGGTACATATATTTCTTTTCCTGATAAATGATGGTAAAAAATCAAAGATATGGGATATAATTTATACGTTGTCAAACAGATGGCTGTCTATACTGTCTGTTAGAGAATCAGGAGGTTTATGGCCAATGGCTAAGAAAGAAGAAACAAAAGAAATGAAACAGGCTTTCGATACACCGATTACTGAAAGAATACCTTGGAAAAAAGCGTCGGAAAGCAGCGACATTCCGCTGAAACTGGATTACTTCATCGGATCCATGTATGAAGCCTTAGAAAAAACGGCGAAAGAACATCCGAATGCAATTGCTTTCGACTTCATGGGAAGATCGACAACATACAGGAAAATGATCGAAGAGATCAACCGCTGTGCAAAGGCTTTGCGTACTATCGGTATAAGAGAAAACGACTGTGTCACGATCGCTCTGCCGAACTGTCCGCAGGCCATATACATGTTCTATGCGGTCAACCTGGTCGGCGGCATCGCCAATATGATCCACCCGCTTTCTGCCGAAAAAGAGATCGAACACTATCTCAACGCTTCCAGATCTGTAACCGCAGTTACGCTGGATCAGTTCTATCATAAGTTCGAAAACATCAGAGCAAATACCGGCGTCGTCAATATTATCATCGCTTCCATCAGAGATGAGCTTTCCAGACCGATCAGGGCAGGATACATGCTGACGGAAGGAAGAAAAATCAAGCCTATTCCTGACGATGCACCGGTCATCAGATGGAATCAGTTCATGAAGATCGCCAACAGCTGTTTCTATAACTACAAGAAGGAAAGAAAAGGCGACGATCCGGCTGTCATGCTGTATTCAGGCGGCACTACCGGTACGACAAAGGGTATCGTTCTATCCAACAACAACTTCAACATGCTTGGCCAGCAGATCGTTGCCACCAATCCGATGTACAGACTTGGCGACAAGATGCTCGCAGCCATGCCGATGTTCCATGGATTCGGACTTGGCGTCTGCATCCACTCCATTCTGTCTCAGGGCGGCAGAGTCATCCTGCTTCCAAGATTTACGCCGAAATCCTATGCCAGAGCGATTCTTAGGAACAAGTGCAACTTCATTGCCGGTGTTCCTACCCTGTTTGAAGCGCTCTTAAGAAATACTGCCATGGAAGGCAAAGATCTTTCGTTCCTGAAAGGCATGTTCTCCGGCGGCGATTCGCTTTCGATCGAACTGAAAAAGAAGATCGACAAGTTCCTTTACGACCATCATGCAACGATTCAGGTCAGAGAAGGATACGGAACCACGGAGACTGTTACAGCCTGCTGTCTGACTCCTCCGACAATGTACAAGGAAGGATCGATCGGCATTCCGTTCCCTGACTGCTTCATCAAGATCGTAGAACCAGATACCGACATTGAAGTTCCTTACGGAACCGAGGGAGAAATCCTTCTTGCCGGTCCGACAAACATGCAGTACTACTGGGAAAACGAAGAAGAAACGGCTCAGACCTTAAGAAAATCCGATTTCGACGGTCTAACATGGGTTCATACCGGAGACCTCGGCATCATGGATGAAGAAGGATTCGTATACTTTAAAGGCCGTTCCAAGAGAATGATCATCTCTTCCGGATACAATATCTATCCTGCTCAGCTGGAAAACATCCTGGATGCGCATGAAGACGTGCAGATGTCCTGTGTCATCGGTGTTCCGGATTCCTACAAGATGCAGAAAGTAAAAGCGTTCGTCACCTTGAAACCTGGTATCGAACCAAGCGATGCAATCAAGGAAAGCATCATGGCTCACTGCCGTAAGCATCTGGCGAAATATGAAATGCCTTACGACATCGAGTTCCGCGACGATATGCCTAAAACGCTGGTTGGCAAGGTTGCCTACCGTATCCTGGAAGAAGAGGAACTGATGAAGATCAAGGAAAACGAAAACAAATAAAAAAATCTCCGTAATGGAGATTTTCTTATGCATTGGTTTTAGTCAGATACTGTTCGATTACTTCGATCATGTGCTGATTGGTGAATTGCGACCTTACTTCATCCATGTCTACCGTCTTGCCTTCCATGATACCCTGAATCAGCACTTCCGCATACATTACTTCCCTTGTTTTTGGATCATTCAGGTATTCCAGCAGATCGATGTTCATTCTTTTGTTGATCCCTTCGATCATACCTTCATAGAAAGTGGAATGTTCGCCAAAACACTTTCCTATCATCTCCATGCAGCGGAATCCTTCCATGACATCCTCTACATGCATCATTTTACGTTGTTTCATCATATATGTTCCTCCATTTAACAGTCTGTCTGCCGTCGTATCCAGCAGTTCACATAATTCCAGAAGAATACCCGTATCAGGCATGCTTTCGCCATTCTCCCATTTGGATATGGCTTGAAAAGAGATATTCAGATGATCAGCCAGCTGTTTCTGGCTCAAGCCTTTCGCCTTTCTTAGGCTTTGAATGTACTGTCCGATTTTCAAGTTATCCATATTCCTACCTCACTTCTGCAGCTGCATCTTCATCATACAGAAAACACGCATCGCTGAAAATAACGTATTCGTTGAAAAAGGTCAACCTGTAGTTGACCTTTTTGATTTATTCTAATCCAATCAGATAGCTGTATACCGGCTGTCCGCCATCCACGAATTCACATTCCAGATCCGAGTTTGCGGCAATGTAGTCTTCGATATCTCTGACTTCATCTTCGTTTCTGTCATCACCGGTAATCACGGTAATCAGTTCCTTGTCTTCCAGTGTAAACAGATGATCCAGCAGCGCATGGACGATATTCAGTCTGTTAGGACCTGAGGCAACAATGGATTTGCCTTCAATGGCAATGTAGTCCCCTTTTCTGACTTCTACGCCTTCAAAGCTTGTGTCCTTGATCGCATAGGTAATGCTGGAAGCGTTGACGTTTGCGATAACATCCTTGAGCTCATTGACGATCTGCTGCGGTTCTTCGTTGTAGTTGAACATGCCGATGGCGGATAATCCGGCCTGAACGGATTTCGTTTCGATAACCTCAATATGTCGGTCGCTCAGGACGCTCTGCGCCTGTCTGGCAGCCAGAATGATATTGGAATTGTTCGGGAAGATAAAGATGTTTTCACAGTGATCCAGACCGTTGATCACCTTGACAAAGTCTTCCGTTGAAGGATTCATCGTC
Source organism: Erysipelotrichaceae bacterium (assembly GCA_017418585.1). Lineage (GTDB taxonomy): Bacteria > Bacillota_I > Bacilli_A > Erysipelotrichales > Erysipelotrichaceae > Colivicinus. The sequence continues at coordinate 20,071 of JAFONG010000164.1, forward strand.
TGGCCACCGGATACCACGACATCCGTACCGAGATCGTAGAAGAGTTTCGTTAATCCTTCTCCTGCCGCAACGGCTATGATGCCGTACTTCTTCGGTTCTTTCTTCTCTTCCTTGACCGGAGCGGATACGGAAGCATCTTCTTGCGCATTGGCGATGATCGTGGAATGCTGTTCCTGCATGTTTTCGATCTTCAGTTTGAGGAATTCTCCGTATCTTTGACCGATATTGAGAGCATCCCCCGGTTTCAGCGTATGGACATGCACTTTAACGATATCCTCGTCTCTGACAACCACCAGGGATTCTCCACCCATATCCGTCAGTTTCTTCTTAAGGATCTTTTCGTCAAAACGGTCCAGATAGCTCTCATCCAGCCTGACAATGAATTCCGTACAGTAACCGAATTCCTCGTTGTCTATCATCAGCGCAGGATTAGTCTGTACCTCATTCTTCTTTTCCGCAAAATCGACAGGAGTGCCGGCAACGTAGTCTCTCATTCCCTCGATGATACGCAAGAATCCGGAACCGCCCGAGTCGACAACGCCGACTTCCTTTAACACCGGAAGATAGTCAGGTGTATGATCTAAAGAATCCGATGCATAATCACAGAGCTTTTTAAAATACGTCTCCAGATCGAAAGGTTCTTTCTCATAATCATGATTGGCATACCAGGAAGCTTCTCTGACAACGGTCAGAATGGTTCCTTCTACCGGTTTCATGATTGCCTTGTAGGCTACTCTGGCACCGTTTTCAAATGCCAAAGAAACGTCATGGACATCGATCGATTCCTTGCCTTCGATATGCTGGTAAAAGCCTCTGAAGATCTGGGAAGTAATGACACCTGAATTGCCTCTGGCGCCCATCAGAAGGC
>JAFONG010000165.1 GCA_017418585.1 Erysipelotrichaceae bacterium
ATCCTTGGAGCCGTACTGATCATTCTTGCATCCATAGGAAACGAACTGTTCGCAGACAAAGAATAAAAAAACACTGCCTCAAGGCAGTGTTTTGTTTTACTGTTCGTCAACGATGACGGTTTCTTCTTTCTTATAAATCGGTTCGGTAAACTCCGGATCATTCCTCTTTTTACGGATAAAGAAGATCATGTAAATAAGGAACACGGTCGTGATGAATGTTTCCGTCACAACAACAAACGCAAACGCATCAGGCAGTCCTTCACCCAATGAGAAATTGTACAGGCCGTGCATAAGGATCGGGATCAGTAAAGCAAGTACCTTATAGATCATCTTATCTTCCTTCATACCCTTGCCATAAAGTCTACCCATCATCATTCCATATCCGACATGGCCCATTAGAAATCCTCTGACCAGGATCTGTCCGATATTCGTCTGAAACATGTACAGAATATCCTCAAACAGTCCGAAACCCATCGCAGCGATCGCCATGTATGTGATCACATCCAGTCTGGAAACCTTCGCCAGATCCTTCCTGACATACTTTCTTCCATACAGGAACTTAACCGTTTCTTCTGCCGTAGCATTCACAACAAACGTCTTGAAAAGCAGATCCACGATCCTGTTCTTTCCGCCAAGACCGGTAAGATTCCACAGCAATACGATAGCCGCATCCAGCAGCGTAACACCAAGCGCAATCAAAACACCCTGCCACAGCAGCTTATCACAGGTCTTACGATAATCCTCATCATCCTTGTTTTTTCTTAAGAACAGAAACAGCAGGACGGAAGGAATAAACGAAGCCAGCAGTACCAGTACCATTACAGCCATACATACACCTCTTTTTCTATCACTAATATACTATCTAAAAACGATCAGACTTTCACTAGTACAGCAGATCCCGAAGAAAGTTTTTCTTCTGCTGCTCCTGTACTGAAAATGATCTTTCCTTCATAGGCATAGTCTTTCTTCGACATGTTTATAATCAGAAGATATCTGCCTCTGGTAAAGAAGAAAACTCTGTTTCTTTCTTTAATATCCACATGCGGATCACTCAGACCCTTGATCTTCTTTCTTAATGTAATCAACTCACAGATAAAGTGATACAGGGAATCTTTATCCTTGATCGCCTGCTTCACTGAAACGATATTCTCAGCATTGAACGGAAGATACGGTTCCTTTCCCGAAGTAAATCCATGATAAGGCTCCTTATCATCCCAGACCATCGGCAGTCTGCTTCCAGTCCTCTGATAGCCTCCGTCTTTGGATGGAATGTGCATCGTCTTCATTTCGATCTCGTCGCCATACAGGACAAACGGAATGCCCGGCAGACAAAGCAGCATCATGTAGAACACTTTCAGTTCCTCATGACTCAGATAATTTGCGATACGCCAGGTATCGTGATTGCCGCTGATCAAGGCAAGATAAGCTTTCTTTTTCTCTGCCTCATAGAATCTTTCCTTCATGTCCTTCAGAACAAACTTCACATCATTCTCTCCGTGGATAATGGAAGTACCTCTTGTATTAGGATCACTCCTGAAGAATCTGTGATAGAAATTGTCCCAGTGATCCAGAACGAAATCCGCAGCGAATCCCGCCTCGAAGGACTGCTTCGGGTTGGACCACTCGCTTACGAAGAAAGCTTCAGGATATTCCTTCCTGATCCGTCTGAACATCCATTTCCAGACTTCGATGGTAGCCGTTTTGTCATCGTCGTTTTTTACCAGCGAATCCGCCATGTCTACCCTGAAGCCGTCGACTCCCTTATCCAGCCAGAAACGCATCACTCTAAGCATGTATTCCCTTGCCTGAAATGTCCTTCTGTCCCTGTAGGACATCTGCCATTCCGGATGATCGATCCTGTTAAAACCGTAGTTGAAAGCCGGCTGGTGGGCAAAGAAATTCACCATGTAGCAGCCGTGTCTGTCAAACATGCCTGAAATCATGTTGCTGCCCTTGTCCCAGATGTTGTCGTTCCAGATAAACAGATCGCTGTACTCGTTCCTTCCAGGCTGAGCGCTCTTTAAGAAATCCGGATTCTTG
>JAFONG010000027.1 GCA_017418585.1 Erysipelotrichaceae bacterium
ACAGACGATCGTGGTTCTAGGCGAAAGCGATGTCTACGACTATATCTACTACTATCCGGGAGAAGACGGCGATCAGCTGCTTTACGCAAAGAACGGTTCCCCGGATTACGGAGTGGTGACGCTGCCTAGACTGATCTACAATTACTGGATCCTGCTTGGTTTTTCCGCAACCCTGATCGGTTTTGTTTCTTATTACTTGTCAAGAAAGAAATACTATGCGGGAAAGATCTTTAGAATCTCGCTGATTCCGCTTTCCTTTACGATCGCTACGATGCTGGTCCTGATCGGAAGATCCCATCAGGTATACAATGCGGTATACTATCTCAGCGGTATCCTGCTGCTGAGTTTCCTGATCTACGTTCTGCTGCTTTACTCTCTGAATCGGTTCAGACGGAATGTCTGACTAAAGAGAAGTCCTTCCGGAAAGATCCGGAAGGTTTTTTTATTCTAAACGTGCGGTTTGAGGCATTCTCTTATTAGTGTTATAATTTTACTTATGATAGAATTGAAAAACGTTTCTAAAAAATACAGAAACGGTACACATGCCCTGCATGATGTATCTTTGAAAGTGAATGACGGTGAATTCATCTATATCATGGGTCCTACCGGTTCGGGAAAGTCGACGCTGATCAAACTGCTGGACGGGGAAGAAGTGCCGACCAGCGGCAGCGTTCTGGTTTCCGGTATCAATGTTGGAAGGCTGAAGAAATCCAAGGTTTATCTCTATCGGCGCAAAATCGGCGTGGTCTTCCAGGACTACCGTCTGCTTCCGGAGAAGACCGTTTTTGAGAATGTCGCATATGCTCTGGAAATACTTGACATGCCTGACGAAAAGATCAGGAAAAGAGTACGTGAAGTGCTGAAACTGGTCGATCTGGCGGACAAGTCCAACGCCAAGCCGAATGAGCTTTCCGGCGGACAGCAGCAGCGTACGGCCATTGCCAGAGCGATTGCGAAGAAGCCGACGATCCTGATCGCTGACGAGCCTACAGGCAATCTGGATCCGGATATGACCAACGAAATGATCAATCTGCTGGAGAAGATCAATCGGGAAGAAAAGACGACTCTGGTGGTTGTTACGCATAATGACGTGATGGTGGAGAATCATCCGAAGAGGACGATCCGTATCGAAGCGGGTCATATCGTGACGGACAGGATGCCGGAACCTAAGAAAGAAGAAAGCGAAGTAGAACAGACTGAGGTTGAAGAAGAGCCTGTTGTTTCGGAAACGGCTGTTGAAACGGTTGAGGAAGAAGCGTATTCCGAAGGAGAAGTGTCATGATATTCAGACGTTTTTTCCGGCACATTAAAGAAGGGTTTATCGGTGTGAAACGCCATTTTGCAATGGCTGTTTCTTCCGCTTCTGCCGTTACCATAACGCTTCTGCTGGTAGGATTTTTTGCTGCTTTTGCGATCAACATGGCCTACCTGACCCAGGAGATCGAACAGTCCATTTCTCTGGTCTGTCTGATCGACTATGACGTAACGGATTCATCCAGGATCGCTTCCATGAAGGGCGAGATCGAACAGATGGAAAGCGTGGACAGGGTTATCTATCGGACCAAGGATGAAGAGTTCGATTTCTACAATCAGGAATATCCGGAGATGGCAGAGTTCTCTGAATTGTACCGCGAGGATAATCCGTTCCACGACACTTTTATTGTCTATATGGCCGACGGCAGCAGCATGTCCGCGGTCAAAGACAGGATCACAAAGATGAATGGCATTTCATCGGTTCAGGACGGAGGCAGCGAGACCTATACGCTGATCCATATTCTGCATACCACCAGGAATGCCGGGGCTATCCTGATTCTGGCTCTTGTGGCGCTGGCCATTTATCTGATCTACAACACGATCAAGATCACGATCGCAACACGTAAGGACGAGATCTGGATCATGCGTAATGTCGGCGCAAGAAACGGCTATATCCGGGCGCCTTTCCTGGTAGAAGGTATCATTATCGGTATTTTTGGATCTATCCTTCCGATCGGCGTCATCGTCTATGCCTACTACTGGCTGTATCAGGCAACAGGCGGCGTTCTGGCCGGTGTAATAACTTTGATTCCGGTCTATCCGTTTATTCTGTATCTGGGCGGAGCATTGCTGATAATCGGCATTTTTGTCGGTTTTATCGGTTCCTATATTTCCGTATGTAAGTATCTGAGGCTTACCAGATGATCATTAAGAAGATTGTCGTTGTTTTGTTTGCTTTGCTTCTGATCGTGCCGGTGTTTTCCGGTGCTTCTTTGGTGTGTGCGGAAGAGGACGACGATGAAACGGAAGAGAAGTCGGATTACGAAAAGTGCGTCATCGACAAAGACAAGGAAGCCTGCGAGCGAATCGCCGTAAATACGCAAAACAATCTGCAGGCTCTGGAGGATCAGATCGCCAGTGCCAAGGACGACAGAGATAAGGCTGCCGCTTTAGCCAGGGAATATGCCGAGAAGGCGGAAAAGATGCAGGGCGAGATCGATGCCTTGGCGAAGCAGATCGATGAACTGAAGGTCCGTATCGCAGAACTGGAGGTTCAGATCGCTGAAAACGAGGCGAAGGTGGAAGCCCTGAATACCAGAGTCAAAAACAGAATGGTCGAAGCGCAGAAGACGATGCATTTTAACGGCTATCTGGAATTCATCCTAGGATCAAGATCCTTCACAGACATGCTTAGGAGAGTCTACGGCATCGAGGCGATCGTATCGAAAGACAAGGCGGATAGGGAAGAACTGATCGCCATCATTGAACAGCTTACGGCCGACAAGGCTGAACTGGATGCGGCGAAAGCAACGCTGGATGAAAGCTATCAGGAAATCGTTGCGAAGCAGGCTGAACTGCTGGTCATGAAGGAATTCTACGAAGAAGAGGAAGCCAGGATCAACGAAGAACTGGATCAGATGACGGAAGAAAGAGATGCAATCTATGAGTCGTATGAAGATCTGAGAGATATCTTTAAGGAAATCGGCGTAACGGTCAATACCGGATTTGTAGCTGCCGTTCACAATTCCTGGATCACCGCACCGGTCTTGAACTATTCTCCGAACTTTCTTGACGGCAAGTGGCATCTGGGTGTCGACTATGCGGCTTCCAGAGGCACAGAGATCCACGCTCCGGCAGGCGGCGTCATTATCCGTGCCAATCAGAGCTGTTCCGATCCGGGTTATCTCGGCAGTTCCTGCGGTTACTGGATCTCGGGAGGCGGCAATCAGGTATACATGATGTGCGAAGTCAACGGCAGAGTCTACGGACTGATCTTCTTCCATCTGCACAGTGTCTATGTCAGCTATGGAGACTATGTCCTGCAGGATGAAGTGATCGGTACGGTCGGATCTTCCGGTTCCTCTACCGGACCGCACTGTCATATCGAGATGTATTACTTAGGCAACGGTGAACTTCTGGATTATCTGGCCATGGGCTGGAATGCGACTTTCTCTGTCGGAAGAGGAAGAACCGCCTACAACAACCGCTGCTACTACGACGACGGTTCATTCCGTCAGGGTGCTCCATGCATCCTGAATCCGGAAATGTATCTGCCGGCTAATTAGAGATTTAAATATGGAAGATAAAGTTTACTTTGATCTGGAGAGAGTACCTCTAAAATCGGAAAGAGAAGAAAGAAGAAACAGGAGAAAGAAGAGATTTCTGGTTTTTCTGCTTTGTCTGCTGTTTTTCCTGTGCGGAAC
>JAFONG010000166.1 GCA_017418585.1 Erysipelotrichaceae bacterium
CAAGTTGCTACAGATTCGAATGAATATGGAACTGAACGACTACAAAAGAGCGGGGTTTCTGCCGTTCTGTATCGAGGAGATAAGACTGGCCTACAAGGGAGGAATCGATTCTAAGTTCATTGAGGAATATATGAACGACAGGGATTTCGATAACCTGCAGCTTAGGCAGATTCGTCTTGGTCTTGAAGAAGGTCTGGATGTCTCTGCCTATGCCAGAACATCGATGCCCTTTAATGAGATGGAACAGATCCGTCTGAGACTTCACGAAGAAAAGGAAAGCAGGGATCTGGAAAGGGAAGAGAAGGAAAGGCTCGAGAAGCAGAAGGTGAAGGGCGAAGTCAATAAAACAAGGCTTCACAACACCGTTTCCGTTTTAAAAATCGTCATGATCTTGGGAATCATCGGACTTCTTGCTGGAATCTTTCTTTTTGGAAGAAGGATCTATGAGGTCTGGAACGAAGATCTTTATATTGTCTTCAATACCGAAAAAGCGGTCCTTGAATATAAAGAACTCTTCGTGCCCGAAAACTATATCAAAGAGTATTCGGAAGCGGAGAACATAATGATCGTTTATCCGTCTTTTTCTGCAGACGAACTAGGCGATTCTATGGTCGTCTACCAGCTTTCCAACGGACTGAAGACCATAAAGGAGGAACTGAAGATCAGGGTGATCGATTCAACGCCCCCAGCCATCCGACTGAAGGAAGAGGAAATAAAGCTGATCCGGAAGGTGGATGAATTCGATCCGAAGGAGTACATCGAGGAACTTTCTGACAATTATGATGCAGATCCGAGAATCTCAATCGATGAACTCGACTGGGATGTGGATGAACAGGAAGTTGTCTATCATGTGGCAGATTCTTCCGGCAACAGGGCAGAGGCTGTTCTTCATGTTTTCATCGAGGATCAGCCAAAGGAAAAACCGAAGCCAGACAATACGCAGCCTTCTGTATCGGAACCGTCTTCCGGCAACGGTCCTTTATCGGGTGAGGATCCAAATCATGGGGGAGGTGGAGGTGGAAGCACACCTGAGCCTTCAGAAGAGGCAAAAGTGTATTGTCACAACGTGACTGTACCTTTGGGATCGGATCCCGGGACAGCGGCCTATTCAACCTATGACGGACTTTCGGGGAACATCACGATCTCCATCCAGTACCCCGAGCTCAACACCTCGATGCCGGGAAGCTATCCCGTCTACTACATCAATACGGCAACAGGAGCCACTGTGGCCGTTGCCTACGTAACCGTAACAGAATAACAATCACTGACCGGAAAAGATGCAGTGTTGCCTGCATCCGGTCTCAGGCAGATCGCAACCGCAGCTAAACATCTCGATGCGGCATCTGCCTTTTTTGAAAGAAAGGAATCAGAAATCATGAATGAAGATGAAGTTGCTGTAAGCTTTTCAAAGAGTTTTATCAGAGAAAAGGTGGCGTTCCCGTCAGGAGACGGTACAACCTATGAACGCTACATCATTGAAATGCCGGATGAGGAAGGGGATTCCCATGATATCAGAAGAACCTTCACAGTGCCGGTTTCCTACCTTCATACCGACAGAAAACACGAATACATCAAATACACATATCTCAAGAAGGACAAACTGTACCGCGTCATGCGTGCGCTATACGACTCCGACTATCGGACAAGGCGTGTCGAAAGCGACGAGCAGATGACCGGCAAGCAGATCGCTGCCGTGTTTGAACGCTACCGTGACAGAAAGAGAAAGGAATTCGAAGCGAAGATGGCTGCTGAGGAGAATGGTGAGGAATAATGGATGGAAACGCACTGGTAAGCCTGGTCAAGAGTTTTCTTGATCCGGCAACGACGGCAGGGATGCTGATAATACCTTCCGCCGGGATACTTTACATCATCGTGCAGTCACTGAAGTGGTATGCCTCGGATGAACAGGAGCAGCAGCAGAATCCGATCGGCAAGAAGATCAAGAAGGCTCTGATCCTGATGGTGGTTCTGTTTTCTCTGACTGCCATACTCAAGATCTTCGGCATCAGCGTGTAAGGAGGTAAACATGCCAGAAAAGGAAATATGGGAGAAGGTCTTTTCGGATCTGTCTCCTGAAGAAAGGGAACTTGTGGAAAACAATGACAATCTCTATCTGACGGTCTACAACAATACGGTGGACCG
>JAFONG010000167.1 GCA_017418585.1 Erysipelotrichaceae bacterium
CAGGTAGAAACGATCTACGCCTTGCCTGGCAACGGCGGTATCGCTGCCGATGCGACCTGCGTTCCGGTTGGGGCAAAGGATATCGAGGGGATCGTAAGGTTCTGTAAAGAAAACAGTATCGACTATGTCGTGGTTGCACCGGATGATCCGCTGGTTCTGGGTGCTGTGGATGCCCTGGAAGAAGCAGGTATTCCTGCCTTTGGTCCTAAGGCCAATGCGGCGATCATTGAAGGCAGCAAGGTCTTCTCCAAGAATCTGATGAAGAAATATGGAATCCCTACGGCTGCCTACGAGACTTTCGATGATGCGCAAAAGGCTCTGGAATACGTCAAGACCTGTCCGATCCCGACAGTCGTCAAGGCTGATGGTCTGGCTTTAGGCAAGGGCGTCATTATCGCGATGAGCAGAGAAGAAGCGGCAGAAGCCGTCAGATCGATCATGCTGGACAAGCAGTTCGGTGCCAGCGGCAATCAGATCGTCATCGAAGAATTCATGGAAGGACCGGAAGTTACCGTACTGTCTTTCACCGATGGCAAGGTCGTGAAACCGATGGTATCGTCGATGGACCACAAGAGAGCCCACGACAACGATGAAGGTCTCAATACCGGAGGCATGGGAACGATCGCTCCGAACCCTTACTATACCAAAGAGGTTGCCGATACATGCATGGAAAAGATCTTCCTTCCAACCATTGAAGCTCTGAATAAAGAAGGCAGAACCTTCAAGGGATGTCTCTACTTCGGACTGATGATCACCAAGGACGGTCCGAAAGTCGTCGAATACAACAGCCGTTTCGGCGATCCTGAAACCCAGGTCGTACTGCCTCTGTTGGAGAGCGATCTCTTAACAGTCATGCAGGCAACGACGTACGGAACCCTGGCTGAAACGGAAGTCAGGTTCATGGATAAGAAGGCGGCTTGCGTCATTATGGCCTCTGAGGGCTATCCTGAACACTACGAGAAGGGCTATGAGATTACGATCCCAGATGAAGTATCCAACATGGTCTTTGTCGCCGGGGCGAAGCTGGAGGACGGAAAGCTTCTGACCAACGGCGGCCGGGTTCTGGGCTGTTCCGGTATCGGCGATACGCTGGAAGAGGCGCTGCACAATGCCTACGCTGTCGTCGATAAGGTCCACTTCGACAACCAGTATTACCGTCACGATATCGGTCAAAGAGCACTGAAAGCCGTAAATAAATAAAACGTAAGGCAGGCGGAAACGCCTGCTTTATTATTTTAAAGATATAAAAAGCCTGCTCTATGTTGTTTTGTGAAATTTGTGTGATAAAATGAAATTAAGCCTTGGTATTGTTACCTAAGGGGAGAAAAAGAATCTGAATGATCGGCATTCGCTGCAGATCGGCGGGAAGGCGGAAGAAGAAGCTTGTCATCGTCTGAAACCGGACCGGAAACATATTTTTTTATCCCTTGCTGAAAGCGCTAACAGATGTTTGAGCTTTCAGATCTAACAGTAAAAGGCGCAAATTAAGAAAGGATGATCTACATACATTGCGACAAGGAGTGTTGATGATCAAAAAAAGGAGAAATTATGAAAAAACTTTTAGCAGTGCTGCTGGCAGTCCTGATGGTTCTCACACTGGCTGGCTGCGGCAGCAAAGAAGAACCTGCACCTGCTCCTACAGACGAACCAGCTGATCTGACAGGCAAACCTCTCAGAATCTTACAGTTCGTTTCTCAGTCACTGGGCAGCCTGTCTTGCGAAGACCTCGTTAAAGAAGGTATCGACAAGTTCTGTGCTGAAACAGGTTCAACCGTTGAAACATTCGAGTTAAACAACGATGACAGCCGTATCGCTGCTCAGCTGACAGAACTCTGCGGCTCCGGCAAATACGATGTTGTCATTACCGG
>JAFONG010000028.1 GCA_017418585.1 Erysipelotrichaceae bacterium
GATGCCTTCATTAAAAACGGCAATCTGAAAGAAGGCGTCATCCTGACCAATGCCGTGGACGTTCATTCCGTCGAAGTGGCCGAACATCTCTTTGCGATGATCATGTCGATGACCAGGAAGTTTTATCTCTACCGCGACGATCAGAAGGAACATGTATGGACCGATGAAGGCATGACCAGGGAATTGACGAAACTCAAAGTGGCGATCATCGGTTTCGGCGATATCGGAAAAGCGCTGGCGAAGCTTCTGAAAGGGATCGGGATCCACGTGATCGGCGTGAAAAGGACGATGATCGAAAAACCGGACTGTCTCGATGAACTGTATACGGACAAAGACCTGGATAAGGCCATCAGCGATGCCGATGCAGTCGTCAACATACTTCCGGGGAATAGGGACAATGCCTATCTGTTTACGGTCGATACATTCAGGAAGATGAGACCGGATGCGATCTTCATCAATGCCGGAAGAGGCAATCTGTGTTCGACGGAAACGATCAGGGAAGTCCTGGATCGGCACATCATTGCGGCCATATCCCTGGATGTCTTTGAGGAAGAACCTTTGCCGAAGGACAGCCCTTTATGGGATTACAGGAATCTGGTCATCACCCCGCATGTCGCGGGATCGTACCGTCTGGAAAGTACCTACGAAAAGTTTTTCGCCCTGGCGGAGGAGAATCTGAGAAGATACATCAGCGGTCAGCAGCTGCTAAATGTGGTAAAGGAAAGAGAATAAAAGAAAAAGATGGTTCAAGGAACCATCTTTTAAGAACCGATAATCTTTCTTAAGGATTACAGACCTGCGAAGAATGAAGCGCAGAGCAGTAATACGGCACTGGCCAGTGCAAGCCAGAAAGCGACGCTTACGGAAGCGAAGCCGGCGAATTTAACGACTAATGCCAGTACAGCCAGAACAGCGGCAACGATCCAAGTTACGTTTTTTGGAGCATTCAGTTTCATAACGTTCCCCTTTCCTGAACTGTCAAGAGACGGCAGTTCATTAATGAACAACATTTTATACTTGTAAATGTGTCATGTCAAAGAAATCGCTCTGCTTCCGACGATGGAAAACGGACATCAGGTGCTGTATGATTATAGACAGGAACATGTTTGATAATGAAGATGTAATCAGTTTCTTTGACTCGCTTGCGCCCGACTGGGAAAAAGAGATCGGAAAAGAAAACGGCACGGTCATTGATACGATACTGGACAATGCTTCTGTTTCTCGAGGAGACAGCGTCCTGGATGTGGGATGCGGAACAGGCAGGCTGTTTCCGTATTATCTGAAGCGTAGCGTGTCGTCGATCACGGGCATCGATATTTCTTCCGGAATGATTGAAGCAGCGAAGAGAAATTGCTTTTCGGAAAAGATCGCCCTGATTTGTGACGATGCCTCAGAGCATTTCTTTGAGAAGAGTTTTGACCGTATCGTGGTGTTCGATGCCTTCCCGCATTTTACGGAACCTGAAAGGATGATACAGAATCTGTCGGAACATTTAAGTGAAGGAGGAACCCTGACGATCGCCCATGATTCTTCCAGAGAAGAAATCAACAGAAGGCATAACACGATGAGAAAGAACGTATCCCACGTTCTGATGGACATCGATGAACTGGAAAGCATCGTATCGGAATATTTAACGGTTACATATAAACGGTCCGATGACAGGATCTATCAGATCGTCGGAAGAAAGCAGAAGGAATCATGATTACAGACAGTTTCAATCCCGACAGCAGGGAACTGATCGATCCAGGAAAAGCGATCCCGGAAAAAACGATCGAAGCGGCAAAGAAATACCGGATCAGAACTTTTATTCTGGTTTTTTCCCATAAACTTGTGGATGAACTTGTGAAACAGGGTGTTCTTGAGATCCTTGACAGTGAAGTCGGTTTCGGTTCTTCGGCGATGAAGAATCCCGTTTACAGAATCAAGGGAACGGGTACAGGCGTCCTGCTGACGGGAATCGGTGCGGCAATCTCGGCAGCCATGGTGGAAGAACTCCATGCCGCTTTCAACTGCAGGAATTTCATCGTCTTCGGTTCCTGCGGGGCACTGGTCGAGATACCGGAAGGAAAACTGATCGTTCCGGTTGAAGCTTACCGCGATGAAGGAATCAGTTATCACTACGCTGAAGCAGGGGATTACATCAGGATCAGGAA
>JAFONG010000168.1 GCA_017418585.1 Erysipelotrichaceae bacterium
GGAATTCGATGAAGAAACCACAAAAAACGCGATCGCGCTGGCTGATGAATTCGGATTGAAACAAAGCGGCGGTTCGGATTTCCACGGAGCCGCAAAACCAGACATCTTCCTAGGAACAGGGAGAGGAACCCTCTGCGTCCCATACGAGTTCTATGAAGACCTGCTGAAATGTGCAGACTTCTATGTTTAATCAAACAGGCATCCGGATCCGGATGCTTTTTTTCTTTCAGCCAGTACTGATACTATAATAATGTGTATGAGGGTCAATCGGACCCGGATAAAGGAGTTTCTATGAAACAGAAAACCATGAACACCATTATCGGTATTCTGCTGGTCATCCTGGCATGCATGACAGGATTCCTGCTCTATACCTTTGTCATCAAATCGGCAAACGTCGTCGTTCCTGATTTCATCGGAAGAAACGTCGAGGAAGTCTATGCCTGGTGCGGTGAACTCGATGAAAACCATGCCTGTGAAGTATCCTATGAAGATACGGATGCTTATGATAGGGATATCGTCTTTGAACAGTCTCTGGCCGGCGGAAGCAAGTTCAAGAAAGGAACCGTTTCTTTCAAGATTTCTACCGGAACATGGGGCGAGATCGTTCTTCCGTTCATCGGCCCTGATACCAACAAGTCGGATATCGAAGCCTGGGCAATGACTTTCGGAATTACGAACATCACCTATGTCGAAGAGACAAGCGATACCGTGGCGAAGAATCACGTTATCCGCATCGAACCGAACAAGGACATCCGAAAGGATACTCCGATCACCGTCTATGTCTCTACCGGCAAGAAAGAGGTACAGCCTAGCGAGATCAAGATCAAGTTCGGCGACTATCTCAACCTTAGCGTTGAACAGTTCGAGCAGAAAGCCAGGGATCTTGGTCTGAAGCCGAACCACAACACAAAGCGCGACCAGTATGACCCGCATATCGAATTCGGCAGGATCGTATGGCACGGATCAGGCACATACGAACCGGGTGAAGTCTTCAACTACGGCGTCTGCATCAATGAACTGATCATTGAACCAGGCAAGTATGTAGGCAAGACCGAAAAAGATTTCATCAGCATCGCCAAGGAATTCAGCCTTGTTCCGACGCACATCACAGACAGAGATTCCTTCAGCACAAAAGTCGACAAGGGATCCATCGTGACCCACGGCTCGGGTGCATACGTCAAGAACGAAGAATTCAAGTACGGTCTCTCTCTTGGCCCGGCCAAAATCGAAACGGGCTACGAAGACGCCAGTGAAGAAGTATTCCTGAGCTATCTGGCAAAATTCAATCTGAAAGCGAACAGAAATACCCAGACATCCGATACCGTAACCGCCGGCAGGATCATATCCTACAACACCGGCAATTACAGCTCCGGAGACAGCGTTACTTATGTCGTATCCATGGGTCCTAACACGAAAGTCGAAGTTCCTGATTTCGCCGGAAAAGATGAATCGGCACTTCTCAGTTTCATCGCCGAAAACGGACTGAAAGCCGGCATCCGCACCGTACAGACATCCATGACACCGGAAGGCAAGATCATCTCCAATGACACCGGAACCAAGAAGAAAGGCGATTCCGTCAACTACATCGTTTCTTCCGGACCTTACATCCCTACCGCAAGAATGGATAATTTCGAGTATATCTCTCAGATGGTCTCAACGGGTGACGACTACAGTGAAGCGGCAGAAAAGATGGAACTCTACCTGAATCAGAAAGGTTTCACGAACTTCGAGATACAGCCTGTATTCTATTCTTCCATCAGACCTGGTCAGCTTCTGATGATCACCGTCGACGATCAGATCCACTCCACTGCCAAGGACTATCCGACCTATGCGCAGATCGTCGTACAGATCAGCAGCTGGTTCACCGGTCCACCGCACAACTAAACTGCATACAGACATCAAGAAAAAGAAGAGATTTGCATATCTCTTCTTTTTTTATTGAATTCGGATATCAGTACATTAGCTTATCTCATATCATAGACGAATACTTCGTGGATCTCTTGCGTATATCCTTCATAGAATCCTTTCGGCATTCCCAGAACGATCCGTGCGCCGCGGTTGTAAAGAAGCAGAAACTGACTGTTTGTCTTATCGAACGACAGGCCTTCGATTTCTCCTTGCCTGATTACGTCATCAAAAGTCTTCTCTAGCGTAACAGTCGCACTGATCCCGTTCTCATTGATACTGACACGATACATGTGGTCAGGATCCTCGTCATCCGCCACTCCATCGTCGCAGGTCACATACAGACATCCGTCATAGTAGGCAATGCCCTGCAGCCATTGCGGATATGGTTGCATGTGTATTCTTCCTTTATAATCACCGGTATGCAGATCATAGCTGTAAAGGTAGGAACTTGATTCATTGTCCACCCAGGAAGTCATGTATACCGTTTCGGAATCGTAATCGACCGCAATACCTGAACATTCCAGCTGCCCCGTTTCCGCATTGAACGGGAACACCCTTTTCAGTTCCAGCGTATCTCCGTCATATACGGCAACCTGAATGTTTCTGCCGACACCGTCCATGAAGTATTCCACCCCAAGATACAGTTCGTTCTCATAGACATCGATATCTCCGATATGGTTCACTTCCAGTTCATAGCCCTTGAACGGATCCCTGTTTTCTAGAACGACGTTCCATTCCCTGTCGTATTTTGTAAGTGTCGTAGAACCGCTGACCCAGTAGTATTCTCCATCCGTACATATTCCCTGTCTGCCGTTCACCGCATGTACGGAATTCAGTTCATAGCTCTTGGGAACATCGTCTTTCCAATTGTTTTCCATTTCGTTTTCCTTACCGGCCGTACAGCCAGAAACGCATATCAACAGCAGTACGCTTGCCGACAGAACAATCTTTTTCATCATCCGCCTCCGTTTACTGGAACAGCCGAATAACAAAATCCACGATCTTTTCAGAATCGCTGCGGTCCCGGTAGGACTCGATGATCCCGTTTGCCTGTCTAACATTATCGGTAATGATATAGTCGACTTCGGACTTCAGAAAATAGTTCTGCCTTTCTCTTTCGTTCGGAGTCCAGACCATTATTTTCTTGTTCAGTTCATGTGCGGCATCGGTAGCGTAGTCGGTCGCGGCTTCATCTTCCAGACCGAGATAGTCGCAATTCAGTTCCGCTGTGTTCCCGAATGAAACGAAAGTC
The DNA here is from genome assembly GCA_017418585.1 of Erysipelotrichaceae bacterium. GTDB lineage: Bacteria > Bacillota_I > Bacilli_A > Erysipelotrichales > Erysipelotrichaceae > Colivicinus. Next base: position 3,161 of record JAFONG010000168.1, read on the forward strand.
AGATAGGCCGTATTCATTTCCGGATACTTTGTCTCCGCATAATCGATCAGATCGTACTTCAAAGAAATCAGTACGCATTCATCTGTCATGCCGTATTCCTTGATGATCCTGACCGCATCGTCGACCATCTTCCTGTCTGCCGTATTTCCCTTCAGTTCAACAAACAGAACGATCCTTCCCTTTGCCGCTTCCAGCATCTCTTCAAAGGTCGCTACTTCCTGCGGATCGTCAGGATAGTTCGGATCTCTGATCACCAGATTCTTCACTTCCTCCAGCGTCATTTCTTCCGGTTTCCTGCTGTCGGAACAGAGTCTTGAGAAGTTGCCGTCGTGATTGACGATGTAATGTCCGTCGGATGTACGCTGGATGTCGATCTCGCTGCCGTACGCTCCAAGAGAGATGGCCGTTTCAATCCCCTTTACCGTATTCTCCGGAGCCTCGTTTCCTCCTCCCCTGTGAGCGATGATGCCGGTAGTGATATCGCCGGAAAAGATCTCATCGAAACGGCGATTGAAGAACACCGATGTCAGTATAAGCAGGATGACCGATAACACCGTCAC
>JAFONG010000169.1 GCA_017418585.1 Erysipelotrichaceae bacterium
GTACCGTTGAGCTCGATGTCGACGTGCAGGAAAGCGTCCTTGATCAGATCCGGCTGAATGATCCAGGCAACCGCACAGGCATCATGAAGGTGTGCATCTCCGCCTTTCGCAAAGAAGTCGCAAAGTTCTGCACCGAAGACGCCTGCCACATTTCCAAGACTGCGCATGTTTTCGATGAATTCCGGAGTAACCGGGCACTGCCTGGTCAGGTTGACGCCAACCATGTAGATCGGCATGCCGGAATGGAATACCTTGTATGCGGCTTCCGGGTCGACATAGATATTGAATTCGGCTGCAGGCGTCCAGTTGCCGGCATACGCTCCGCCGCCCATGATGTACAGCGCATCGACTCTCTCCGCGATCCTTGGTTCTTTATTCAATGCAGAAGCGATATTGGTCAAAGGACCTGTAGCGCACAGTGTGACATGATCCGTACTCATGACGGTCTCGACGATGAAGTCAACTGCATGTTTGGTTTCCGGCTGACGTTTCGGAGGCGTTACGACCGGTCCATCCATTCCGCTCTCGCCATGAACGTTTGCGGCGATAATCAACGGTTTTGTCGAAGGTCCCGCATGACCCGGATAGACAGGTACATCGGTACGTCCGATCTTTTCCAGAACAACCAGAGCGTTTCTGGTAACATTCGGCAGATAGCCGTTTCCTCCAACCGTCGTTACACCCAGCAGATCCAGATTCTGTGCCGCCAGCATGATCGCAAACGCGTCGTCATGTCCGGGGTCGCAGTCCAATATCAGTTTTCTCATATTCTTTCTCCTTTCGTCATTTATTGCGTAAGGCCGTATTCTTCATGAATCCGGCTATCTTTTCTTTATCATAAGTTTCATGTCCGGATATCTTGTATCCCGCTACCGCATTGGCGTAGGCGCAGGCTTCAAAGACGTCTTTTCCTTCCAGACTTGCGGCAATGAAACCGGCATTGAAAGAATCTCCGGCTCCGGTCGTATCGACAGCTTCTACATCGTAGGAAGGATACTGTTTTTCTTCTTTGTCAGTTACGACCAGATAGCCATCTTTTCCGTTTCTGGCAATCACCGTTCTATCCTTTGTTGCGAAATGTCTGACGCTTTCTCTCCAGTCGTCGAACGGACACAGCGACAGGAACTCATCTTTTCCTGAGCCGGTAAGATATTTCACGTAAGGAAGGATCTTCATGATCGCATCGGCCGCCTTAGGATCCAGCTGACTGATATCGCTGACTCTCGTATTCAGATCAAAGGATGTTTTCACACCTGCCGCACAGGCGATCCGATACAGCGCAGGAAGACTCTCTATGATGCTTCCTCCGGACAGCAGAGTCATTCCGGAAGAATGGAACCAGGATGCCTGCCTGATCTTTTCAGGATCGATTCTATTGAGATCCAGATCGCAATATGCCTGATTCGTTCTTGGAAAACCCCAGAGATGTCTCTCTCCTTCTTCATCGATGAAGGCGAACACGTTGATCGTATTCAGTTCTTCCTTTACGATCAGAAGACCGGTATCGATTCCCAAGGCCGTCATCTCATTAAAGATGTATCCTCCGCCATAGTCTTTTCCTACCGTTCCCAGAAAAGCCGTCTGAACGCCAAGTCTTGCTAAAGCGGCGGCTGTACCGCCGATCGTTCCTCCCAATGAAAGATGATAAGGCACGGCCTTGCCTGAGGCGTCATTCAGCAGATCTTCCAGTCTGAGATGAACATCCACACAGGCATCGCCTACAACTATGGCCTTATTCCATCTGTCAGGCATTCCTTGCGGCCTCAATGAATTCCCAGACCTTTACCGGGTCTTTTACTCTTCCCGTGATCTCCTGAAGGAATTTCGGATAAGTCGTCAACGTACAGCTGTCTACACCGTACGGATGAGTCTGATGGATCGCTTCAGCGACGTTCTCCGCATTCAGCCCGCCCGCAATGATGCATTTTACATCCGTAGACTCGATGATCCTTCTGTCGATCTCTCTGTCGTGGATCATTCCTGTAGCGCCGACGCCGATCGTGCTGTCAGGATCCTTGGTATCGATCAGGAAGAAGTCCGTGGTAGGTTCATAGGCTCTGATCAGTTCCAGGATCTCCGGCCACTGTTCCTCTACCGAAACGCCTGCATAGACTGGAATCGCCTGCATGATCTTGAGCTTCGGGAATCTGTCTCTGATACGCTGTACGCCTTCCGGAGTGATCAGTCTGATATCGTTGGAAAGATGGAACACATCAGGCTCATAAAGAGTCAGGTCGTTGATGATCTCGTCTACATCCGTAGCAATGGTCAGACCTACCTTGACTACGTTGTCCGGCAGAGCTTCAAAGAACTCCTTTGCCTGTGCGCAGTTCTTCTGAAACGGAAGGTGCGGAATCTCGCCATAAGAAGCACCGATATGGTCTGCGCCCAATGCAGCAACGATCTGCGCATCCTTGATCTTTTCGCATCCGTAAATCTGAGTAATAACTTTTGCCATAATTCATTCCTTTCTTTCACTTAACAAAAGCGACAGGATATGACTGCATATTCCGTTCTGTTCA
>JAFONG010000170.1 GCA_017418585.1 Erysipelotrichaceae bacterium
GTGAACGGTCTGGATATCGAAAAGACGCTGGATTACGGTATGGCTGCCGGAATTGCGGCCATCAGAAGCGAGAATACAATAAGCAATGAAATGTCAGTAGAACTGCTGGATAGAATACTAAAGGAGAAGAAAAAATGAACTACAGAGACTATTTATCCATTACCCCAGAAATTCAAGAAGCATTAGCGCAAGGCAAACCGATCGTTGCCCTGGAATCAACGATCCTTTCTCACGGCATGCCTTATCCTGAGAATGTCGAGTTTGCGCATAAAGTGGAAGAAATCATCAGAGGCGAAGGCGCCATTCCGGCTACGACGGCAATCATCGGCGGCAAACTGAAGGTTGGACTCAACAGCGACGAGCTGGAACTCATGTGCAAAGCCGAGAACGTTGCCAAGGCATCCAGAAGAGATGTGGCGGTATATCTGGTCAGCGGACAGACGGCTGCGACGACCGTCGCTACGACGATGCTGATTGCGGATCTGGCAGGAATCAGAGTCTTCGCAACAGGTGGTATCGGAGGCGTACATAGAGGCGCACAGGAAACCATGGACATTTCTGCCGACCTGCAGGAACTGGCTCATACCAGCGTCTGCGTCGTATCCGCAGGATGCAAGTCTATCCTGGATATCGGACTGACTCTGGAATATCTGGAAACCTATGGCGTTCCTGTACTGGGTTATCAGACGAGCGAATTCCCGGCATTCTATTGCGAATCTTCCGGCTTCGGCGTCGACTACAAGGTAGGGGATGCGGCAGAAGCGGCCAGGATCATGAAGACGAAATGGGATCTTGGACTCAAGGGCGGTGTCGTATTAGGCAACCCGATCCCGCACGAGTATTCTCTGGATCATTCTTATATCGATAAGGCCATTGATCAGGCTCTGGAAATGGCAAAAGAGAAGGGCATCAGAGGAAAGGCTACGACTCCGTTCCTGCTGGCTACGATCAAGGATCTGACCGGAGGCACTTCTTTCGCCAGCAATCTGCAGCTTGCCTACAACAATGCGAGAGTCGCTTCGAAAGTCGCGATCGAATTCGCCAAACTGTAAAGAAGGTTCAAACCTTCTTTTTCTTTTCCAATAGATTATAATGAATGATAGATGATTAAACTGTGTGTTTTTGACATGGACGGACTGCTTCTGGATACCGAGAGACAGATGTATGCGAAATTCGGAGAAGAAGCATCCGCCGAGATGGGCAGACCTATGAGCCTGGATTTCCTTACGACTGTAATGGGTGGAAGCAAGGAGCTTTACCGCAACAGAGTCTTAAGCGTTTACGGCGAAGATTATCCTTATGAAGAATATCAGCGTAGACGCTGGGAAAAGATCAACCGCTTCATTGACCGTGGCGATATTCCGCTGCGTCCGGGTGTACCGGAATTCCTGGAATTCTGCAGCAGGCAGGGTATCCTTAAGGCAATCGCGACATCGACCAGAGGAGAAGTGGCGCAGAAATGTCTAAAGGCTTCGGGGATCGCCGCTTATTTCGATTACATGATTTCGGGAGACATGGTAGAGAAGACAAAACCGGATCCGGAGATTTTCCTGAACCCGGTCAAGCATTTCAATGTCCCGTTAAACGAAGTGCTGGTGTTCGAGGATTCCCATAACGGAGCCCAGGCAGCAATCAACGGGAAACTGCGCTACATTCTGGTAAAGGATCTGGCTTTTTTAACGGAAGAAGACATGGAGAATGCGGAAATGGTGACAGATGTCATTTCCAAGGCTATCCCTTTGATAAAGAAAGAAAATGAAAGAACCGCTGGCATATAGGCTTAGACCTGAAACGATTGACAATATTCTCGGACAGAAGGATCTGGTTGGAGAAAACGGCATCATCAGAAGATGTCTGGAGAAGCAGACGATTTTTTCCTGTATCTTTTTCGGACCTCCGGGTACGGGGAAGACGACCATGGCTAGAGTCATCGCCAACGAACTGCATAAGCCGTACAGGCAGTTCAATGCCGTCACCGGCAACAAGAAGGATCTGGATCAGATCTTCGCGGAAGCCAGACTTTCCGGTCAGCTGATCATGATCTGCGATGAGGTACACCGGCTGAACAAAGACAAGCAGGATCTTCTGCTTCCGCATGTGGAAGACGGCTCTGTGATCCTGATCGGCGCTACGACAGCCAACCCCTATCATTCCATCAATCCTGCCATCCGTTCCAGATGCCATCTGTTTGAATTCAGGCCTTTGACTGATGAAGATATCGGCGAAGGCACTAGAAAGGCACTGGAATCTCAAAAAGGTCTGAATAACGAATATACGATCGAAGAAGACGCATTGCAGCTGATTTGCGATACAGTCAACGGAGATATCCGCTGGGCTTTGAACATCCTGGAGATTTCCGCCGTTCTTTCTCCTGATAAGGTCATCAGAAAAGAAACCGTACAGGAGAACTGCCGTCATGTATCCAACCGTTCCTTCGGTTCAGAAGACGGACACTATGACTTGTTGTCCGCTTTACAGAAATCGATCCGGGGATCCGATCCAAATGCGGCACTCTATTACTTAAGCATTCTGATCCAGTCCGGAGACATCGAATCCATAAGCCGGCGCCTGCTGGTAATCGCTTATGAGGACATCGGGCTGGCAAATCCCGCTCTTGCCGCAAGGACTTACAGTGCCTGTCAGGCCGCGGAACACGTAGGCTTTCCGGAAGCCATCATTCCGCTTGGCATGCATGTCATCGACCTGTGTCTATCGCCGAAGTCAAGAACGGCAACGGATGCCATTCACAAGGCCTACAGCATCGCCGAAACCAAGGCCTGCGACATGCCGAAGTATCTCAAAATGTCTCCTGTGGGTTTAGCCAGGGATGAACAGTATTCCTATGAACGCTACGACTGCTTCCATAAAATACAGTATCTGCCGGATGAACTGAAGGATGTGGATCTGTTTCCTTCTTTCAATCCGAACCGTTATGAGCAGCAGCTGAAACAGATCTACGAAGAACTGAAACAGAACAAGCGTACAAGCAATCTAAAGGAACTGTACCGTTAGAAAGGATTATCTATGAAGTTTGTAAAAGAGAATGAAAATGTCGAGAGATATGTAGACAACATCTTTTCTGTCGTCAGAGCAGCAAAAGCCGATCCGCAGGGGATCAACGCTACTGCGGGATGTCTTTATAACGAAGAAGGAAAGCTTTTTACCTACAGATCCGTATACGATCAGGAGAAGCAGATCACCCCGATACAGCGCGCTTCCTATGCCTCTTCTCCGGCAGGAAATGACGCTTATATTGAAGCCATTACCCGTTTTGTGCTGGAAGATAAAGTAGACAACCATCATCGGACAATGGCGACACCGGGAGGAACCGGCGCGATCTTCGCTGCCATGCGGATGTGTCTGGATGAAGGAGATACGATCCTGTATCCGGAGATTTCCTGGGGCAACTACAAGGTCATGGCTGCCGAAATGAATCTGAAGACGATGACTTACGATGTCTACGACCTTAACGATCTCTTTAGCAAGCTGGACATGTTTCCGTCCAAGGTCTTTCTGATCGTCAACAGTCCATGTGAAAACCCTCTGGGTCATTCCTATTCCCTGAAAGAATGGACACAGATCAAAGAGAAACTCGTCAGTCTGAATAAAGAGGTGATACTGCTTTGCGATATCGCCTATATCGACTATGCACATGAGAATCCGAAAGAATTCTTCACGCTGTTCAACGATATCCCGGATGACTTGCTGGTGCTGATTGCGGCATCCGCATCAAAGGCCTTCTCCTACTACGGACAGAGAATAGGCGCTCTGATCGCCATCCAGAACGACGCCGGATATCTGGACCATTTCATCAACCTTTCCAGCCGTCTTGCCCGCGCTACCTGGTCCAATTTAAGCAATGCAGCCATGCTGAATATCACCGAAGTATTAAACAACCACGAAGAGGAATATCTGAATGAACTCAATCAGGCAAAGGGGATGCTGAAGAAAAGAACCGACCTGTTTATTAGACAAGCGGAAGAATGTGGGTTAAAATTATATCGGTTTTCGGACGGTTTCTTTGTCACGATGGAAATGGAAAACAACGAAGCGCGTGATGCGTTCCATCAGAAACTGATCGATCACCACATCTATACCATCAAGGTGAACAGGGGTATCAGGATCGGACTGTGTTCTCTGCCTCTAAAAACCGTTGACGGTCTGGCTAAGAAAATAAAGGAATTAATGTAATGGAAGAAAAGAATAATACTACCGTAAGCGAAACAAAACCGCAGTTTGCGATCTTTGACTGGATCGTATCATTGCCTGTCATCAGGATCCTGAAACCTTTATATGAATGGAAGAGAGCCTTCTGGATCTACTGTTTCCTGGGCTTCGTATCTACGGTATGCAACTACGTATTTACCATTATCCTGGCTGACAAGCTGCTTCTTTCGGGAACTGTCGCAAACGTAACGGCATGGATCCTTTCTACGCTGATCTCGTTTGTTCTATTCAGATATCTGTATTTTGACCGTACGGACAACAGCTTCATCAACGAACTGATCAAATTCGCCTCTGCCAGGATCTTTACTCTGGGCGTAGAAACGGTATCTGTACTGATCTTTGTCGATCTGCTGCACATGGATCTGAAGATCGTCAAGGCGATCCTGATTCCGGTAACGGCGATCCTGAACTACTTCATTTCGAAACTCTTCGTTTTTAAAAACAAGAACAGTTAAAATAGACAAAACGACAGTCTATCCAAGATAATCCAAAGATCTGTTTTCATATTGGCACGCAATTTCCGGATGATTATCTGCATTGTTTTTGGCTGTTCAGTCTATACCATGGATAAAAAACAGGTTAGGAGATATATATGAAAAATTTATTTGATCGATTTAAAAACGCACTAGGAAGACTGGAAGACTGTATCAGACGTTTTCCGTTCAGCTTCATATATCTGTGTCTGATCACACTTGCGGGATCCTATCTGATCATCAGTGAGGTCGAGGGATATGAAGCGATGGCCGCCTTAGTTTTCGGCGGTCTGTCCTGTTTCCTGATGGAGCTTGCTTACGAATACGGTATGCATAAAATCAGACTTGCCAGCCCCGCAGCGAGCCTTCTGATATCGGTTCTGGTATTCTGGCTTCTCAAAAACTATCAGAACGAATATGTTTATACGGCCGTTTTCGCCATGGCGATTGCCATCGTTTCGCTGATCTGTTTCATTCTTTATAAAAACAGAGAAAACAGAAAACTGTTCAGTCATCTTGTGAAGTCGCTGTTCATTGTCCAGATCTTCGCTGCCGTGATTTTTTCCGGCTTTGCCGTCTGTATCGCCGCCTTTCATTTTCTAATATTCGGTTTTCAAGACATCTGGAAGCTTTACGGGATCCTCTTTCTGATTGTAGCGTCGCTTTTTGGCATTACTCTCTTTCTGTCTTATGTCCCAAGACCTGATGCAGAAGCCGAAGTCCCGGATCTATACAGAACCATGATCCACAAAGCGCTTTTCTACATTTATCTAATACTGATAGGCATTCTGTATCTGTACATTCTGAAGATCATCATCACCTGGAAGATGCCGATCGGGAAGCTGAACTGGTTCGGAAGCTTTGCCCTGCTGTTCTATGTATTCTTTTATCTGTCGATTGATGAAACGGATGGCAGACTTCAGGCGCTGTTTAAGAAATACGGAGCCTGTCTGCTGCTTCCTGTTCTGGCCATTCAGATCTTTGCCATCATTATCAGACTGAATGCCTACGGCCTGACGACTACGAGATTCGTTTCTCTGATCTTTATCGGCGTTGCCGTCGCCTTCATGCTTTCAAGCGTCTTTAAGTTTCCTGTTTCCGGATGCTTTCTGCTGATTCCTGTCCTTGCACTGATATTCACCTGTACTCCGTTAAACATTTACGATGTTCCGAATCGCGTTCAGGAGCACAGGCTGATGAATGCCCTGACAAAAGGAGGAGCTCTAGTCGAGGGAAAACTTGACGACACCGTCGAAATGGAAGCCGAGTATCTTGAAGACGCGAAATCCGCATATGAATACCTAAGATGGAGCGATGGAAGAAAGAGCGCTTTCTATGAGGCTTTTGCCGAGTCGAAGATCGCCAAGTCTTTCTATGATAATGGAGAGAATGGAAAGAATATCAAATCATACTATTATCGTTATGAATTGAATGGAGAAGAGATCGATGTCGGCGAATACAATTCTATACAGATGATATCGGAAAAAGGAACAGAGCGATTACAGGATCTTGATCTGACTGCGTTCCTGTTAAGCCTTGATTCTTTAGATGATGGGCGGTCCTTTCAGGCTCCGCTGACATATGAATTGGCTGATGGACGTAAAATAGTCTTCGAATGTATCAGCTATGATTATGATCAGGATGAAAGAGAATTTGCCTATTTATACTACAATGGGATACTGTTTAGCGGACGTCAGTAGATCCGGCGATTTCATAGAAGAAACAGAACAGCTGAAAAGCCAATTATTAATCATTGGGCATAAACGTAGATGCACTTCTGGAAATATAATAAGATTGTATGTGAATAAGGAAACAATACCGGATATTGTTTCTGATGATATACAGGACAATTAGAAAGAAGGAAACCATAATGCTTGAGGCGAAAAATCTATTTGATAAGATCGAAGAAAAGGAACAGGAATATATCCGGTTCTGGCGCGATTTATGTGAGATCGAATCGCCAACGTACTACAAGGAAGGTGTTGACGCCGTTGCTGATCTGATCATTGAAAAAGCTTCGCGTTACGGAATGCAGGTGGACAGACATCGTTTTGATATGGCGGGTGATACGTGTACGATCACGTTAAATCCAGAAGCAAAGAAAAAACCGATCTGTCTTTCTGCCCATATGGATACTGTTTTCAAGCAGGGAACTTTTTCTTCGCCGCGGACAAGGATCGAGGGCGATACGATATACGGGCCGGGAGTGACAGACGACAAGGGAGGCCTTGCGGCAGCGTTGTATACGATGGCTGTTCTTGCGGAATGCGGTTTCAAGGACCGGCCGGTCAAGCTGATCATGCAGTGTGATGAAGAGAACAGTTCAATCGCTACCGGATTACAATCAATCGACTATATGTATGAACAGGCAAAGAACTGTCTGTGTTTCTTCAATCTGGAATGGTACCGCTATGGTCAGGCTGTCTTATGGAGAAAAGGCTCCTTTACTATGCTTGTTAAGGTATATGGAAAAACTTATGTTTCAAAGAGATGTTTTCTGGGACACAGTGCACTGGCACAGGCCTGTTTCATGATCGGCGAACTTGAAAAGTATAAACAGCCGGATGGACTAAGCTGCAACGTGGGATATATCAAAGCCGGAGAATACGGGGATACCGAAATGAATGTTCCGGATTATTGTGAATTTGCCTTTGATTTAAGCTATATGGCTGCTCAGGAATATGAATCTGTTATGAAACAGATCAACGACATGTGCATCAATCCTAAAATCGAAGGAACAAGATGTGAATATGAGCTAAAGGGAGGTTTTCCGAACATGGAGAAGCGGAAAGACAATTTCGAGCTTCTTGAAAAAATGAACCGGATTTACAGGGATCTGGGAATGAAACAGCTTGAAGCAACCTGGTCTCATGGCGGTTCAGACGCTTCCAGAATGAATCAAAAAGGAATCACAACGATTGATTCGCTTGGCGTACATGGACTGTATATTCATACTTTAGATGAACAGGCTGATGTCAGTTCACTGAAAGATGCGGCAAGAAGACTATCGACCGTCATAGCCTACATTGAAGACTGATACGATACAGACGACCAATAAAGGCAAGAGGAACTTCCATTCCTCTTTTTTATTTCAAGAAAAAACAGCCGGCATATGTTGGAACCATTCTGTGTCTGAAAAACAAGAAGAGAAACGCAAAGCTTTTCGAAGTATCGGCGTTTATGACGGCGAATATGGACTATAATCGTTGAATAATACTTAAGGACTGTTTAAGAATGTGACCGGATATCGCAATTCCGTGAGTAGATCATTGAATAATCGTGCATTTAAGTTAAAATGAAGTAGATCAGACAGGAGGATACACATGGCAGACAAAGATTTTCTAAGTCAGTTCTCTGACGCCAATAAACCCGAGAGTTTTAAGGAAGAAGAAAGAATACCGGTTGTTAAGGAGAAGAAAAAGGTCAATCCTTTGCTTCTTGGTATTGCCATAACGCTTCTTTTGGCCATAGCCGTACTCCTGTATTTCCTCTTTCTGGCACCGAAGATCGCCGTTCCGGATTTCGTCGGCAAAAACAAGTCCGATGTTGCGGCGTGGGTCAGGCAGCAGGGCATCGAGACATCGGGCATCGTCTTTGACGAGATCTATGATTTCGATACCGAGGAAGGAACGGTTCTTTCCCAGAATATCGCTGCCGGCAAAAAGGTCAAGAAGGATGTGAAGATGAATTTCGTTCTTTCCCTCGGTCCTGATCCTGATGAAGCGATCAGAGTTCCCGATCTTTCCGCTATGACGAAATCCGAAGTTCAGGAATGGATCAGCAGGAACAAACTCAGTAAGACAAAAGTCGTTACCGCATACAATGACAGCGTGGAAGAGGACGGAGTCATCAGTTATTCTTTCAGCGGCTGCGAAGAAGACAGTTTTACCAGAGCCTGCAGTCTGAAGATCAATGTATCCAAGGGTCCTGCTCCGGCCGGGAAAGTGACGGTAGAGGACTTTGAGAAGAAGCTGTACGAGACGGTTGAGGCCTGGGCGAAATCGAAGAAGATCGAGCTGAGCAA
>JAFONG010000171.1 GCA_017418585.1 Erysipelotrichaceae bacterium
AGAATCCAGAATACGCATTTCTTCTTTCAGCAGTCCTACCGCATTATTCAGATCATCGCTTCTTAAAGAGTTCGAACAGATCAGTTCCGCAAACCTGTCGGTCTTAAAAGCAGCGTGTCTTTTGACCGGCTTCTGTTCATATAGATCCACATGGATCCCTCTTTTAGCTAGCTGATAGGCTGCTTCGCAACCTGCAAGTCCGGCTCCGATGACTCTAGCTTTCATTCTTTTTCTTCTTTGAATACCTTCTCTTTTCCTGACCTTCGATAGATTCAATATAGTCGCATTTCGGATATCCGGAACAGCCGATGAAATAAGTTCCATATCTTGATTTACGTTTCAGTAAAGGCTTTCCGCACTTCGGACAGGTTCTTCCGGTATCTTCAGGCGTTTCCTTTTTGACCAGTGATTCATGCCATTTACAGCTAGGATAATTGATGCACGACTTGAATTTGCCGTATCTTCCATTGCGTATGACGATATCTCCGCCGCATTCCGGACAGATCTCTCCGGTCTTTTCCGGCTGCAGTTTTTCCATTGAATCATAAGCGGAATCGACAAGCGGCTGGAATTCCTGATAGAACTTGCTTAAAGCCTCAACATTATCCAGTTTATTCTCTGCGATTTCATCAAGTTCCGATTCCATTTCAGCCGTATATTTCACGTTTATGACTGAAAGAAAGTATTCTCTCAGTTTCTCATCCGTCAGAATGCCCTGCTTTGTAGGGAAGAAGAACTTCGTTTTACCGGAATCGCTGGCTTTTTTCAGTTCCACATAGTTTCTCTTGACGATCGTATCGATAATCGTTGCATAGGTAGAAGGTCTTCCGACGCCCTCTTCTTCCAACGCCTTGATCAGCCTTGCTTCCGTATATCTCGCCGGAGCTTCCGTAAAGTGCTGCAGCTTGTCGATCTTCTTCGCCTTGAAAACACCGTTCTTTTCCAGTTTAGGCAGAATGATGTCCTTTGACTTGTCATAATCGCTGTAGATCTTCAGGAAACCGTCAAACTCCATCTTTGATCCGGATACAGAGAAGACATATCCGTTATTGTCGAATGAATAAGTAACACTGTCGAATACCGCATCAGCCATCAAGGAAGCAAGCGCTCTGATATAGATAAACTTATACAGGCGATACTGGTCATTCGTCAGATACGGCTTTACGGACTCGGGATCATTTAAAAGACTTGTAGGTCTGATCGCTTCATGAGCATCCTGCGATCCTTCATCATTCTTGACTCTGTAGAAACCTTTGTATTCTTTACCGTATTCCTGTTCGATCTTGTCCATCGCAGCGCTGATGAATTCTTTCGAAAGTCTTGTAGAGTCGGTACGCATGTAGGTGATAAGACCCTGCGCTCCATTCTTTAGTTCGACGCCTTCATACAGCGTCTGCGCAACCATCATCGTTTTCTTCGATCCAAAGCCAAGCTTGATAGAAGCTTCCTGCTGCAGCGTGGATGTAATGAACGGCAGGAAAGCGGAACGTTTTTTTGATTTTTCGGAAATATCAGTCAACACAAAATCAGGACCTAAGGCATTCAGAATCTCATCTGCCTGTTTTTCATCCTTGATTTCGATCTTCTTGTTTTTGAACTTTGTCAGTTCCGTATCAAGACCGTTATTCAGCTTAGCTGTGATCGTCCAGTATTCTTCCGGAACAAAAGCATTGATCTGCTTTTCTCTGTCGCAGATCATTCTTAAAGCGATGGACTGCACTCTACCTGCGGATTTCGATCCGATCTTCTTCTGCAACAGTTTGGAAAGCTTAAAACCGATGATTCTGTCGAGTATCCTTCTGGTTTCCTGCGATCTTACTAATGCCATATCAATCTTATGCGGTTCGTTCAAGGCGTTGATTACCGCGTTCTTTGTGATCTCGTTGAATACGATACGGTTGTTTTCATTCAGATCTAGGCCAAGTTCTCTTGCCAGATGCCATGATATCGCTTCTCCTTCTCTATCCGGGTCGGTTGCCAGATAGACAAAATCAGCATTCTTTACCTGCTGCTTCAGCTGCTTCACAACATTCTTCTTATCTTCAGATATCTCATAAGTCGGCTTAAAACCGTTCTCTATGTCAACTCCGAGACCTTCTTTTCCTCTTGTTGCCAGATCGCAGATATGGCCCTTGGAAGAAGTTACGGTAAAGTCCTTCCCGAGATACTTTTCTATCGTTTTCGATTTTGACGGCGATTCTACAATTACCAGATTTTTCATGTTTCTACCTTCAACAATTCATTATCTTTACACAATTCATTCTAAAATGCAATTTCTTCATAACGGATCGGCTGAGCGCCTTCATAAATCAGATTGTTGTTGTTTCTGCCGCGAATATGAAAGATGTCGTATGGAAGAACCCTAATATCTTTCCCCAGTTCCAGCGCAGCATTTACGGTCGTCATCGTTCCCGATTTCAGATCCGACTGCATGATGTATACCTTATCCGAAAGAGCGGCGATCAGTCTGTTACGGAATGGAAAGTGATAAGCGATCGGTTTAACTTCAGAGGGATATTCCGATATCAGCAGACCTTCTTTTTCCGTTCTGTAAAACAGTTCCCTGTTGCATTTCGGATAAATATAGTCTATTCCGCATCCCAGTATCCCTATCGTCCTGGACGCATAAGAATGGCTGCAGGCATCGATTCCTTTTGCCATACCCGATACTATCGTTTTATCATGATTAACCCGAATCAGGGCTTTCGTAGCCTCCAGAGCGTAGCTGCAGGGATCTCTAGAGCCGACTACGGCGATCATATCCGTATGTAGCAGATTCAGATCTCCCTTGTAATACAGAACAAAAGGAGGATACTTCAGATCCTTAAGCTTATCCGGATACTCATCATCCAGAATTGTAATGGCATTCTCTGCATATCTTTCAGGAACGTTTTCATTTTCCCTGATCGCATTCAGGATCCTCTGATAGTTCCCTGAATAGCATAAAGAATACGAGATCAGCAGTTCTCTGTTCATTCAATACATTATTCACGGAAAAAAGCCTGATTCCTAAATGAATTCAGAACAGTTTCAGCTGTCTGTCCCTGCAGGGCTTAAAAGAATATCGGTATAAATCGTTTAAACCGTATTCATCCATCAGTTCCAGATGTCTTTTTGTACCGTAGCCCTTGTGATTTCTGTATTCGTA
>JAFONG010000172.1 GCA_017418585.1 Erysipelotrichaceae bacterium
GGCCTTCTCAGCAACAGAGAAAGCGTACGGTAGGCAACCGCATGCTTGCTGAGATCGTCATAGACGATCAGAACGTCTTCACCCCTGTTCATCCAGTATTCACCGATACTGCAGCCGGAATACGGAGCGATGTACTGCAGGGAGGCAAGCTCGCTGGCTCCGGCTACCAGGACCGTGGTATATTCCATGGCCTGATGCTGATTCAGTTTTTCGATGATCTGGGCAACAGTGGAGTTCTTCTGTCCGATGGCAACGTATATGCATTTCACGTTGCGGCCTTTCTGATTGATGATCGTATCGATGGCGATAGCCGTTTTTCCGGTCTGTCTGTCGCCGATGATCAGCTCTCTCTGGCCTTTGCCGATCGGAATCATGGAGTCGATGACTTTCAGTCCCGTCTGCAGCGGTTCATTGACCGGCTGACGTTCGATGACGCCCGGCGCATTGGCTTCGATCTGACGGTATTCTTCGGCCTGAATGGCACCCTTGCCGTCGATCGGTCTGCCCAAGGCATCCACGACTCTTCCCAGGAGTCCGTCGCCTACCGGAACTTCTACGACCTTTCCGGTGGAATAGACCTGAGTTCCTTTGATGATATCGTTGTCGCTTCCTAAAAGGACTGCGGCAATGTTGTGTTCTTCCAGGTCCATGACCATGGCCTTGGTCTTGCCTAAATCGAGAAGCTCTCCCGCCATGGCATCGTAAATGCCGCTGATATTCGCAACGCCGTCCGCTACGCTTGTGACGTAGCCGGTGGTATAGGTAGTCTCATTGCGGACCATCTCCCTGTCGTAGGATTCGATGTCCTTCTTCAGTTCGGTCGAGATGTTCTCCAGGTCGTGATGTTCCTTTTCCAGCAGACTGTTTCTCAGATCATCCATCCTGGCCTTGTAGGAGCCGTCCCACACCTCGCCGTTGATCATGACCTTGACGCCGCCGATCAAAGACTTATCCAGCTTGTTTTCAAGACGTATCGCATGTTTCAGCTTATAAGAAAAAGCCGCCTCCAGATTGACCATCTCGTCGTGATCCAGTTCATTGGCGCTGTATACCTGACCGAAAAGGTAACCCCTTAAATGGTAGTAGTGGGACATGAAGGCGTGGATCAGAGCTCTTTCGGTATGCTTGTGCGGGATCCTGTCGATGACCAGGAACATCGCATAGAGGACGGAATCGTCCAGGTCATTATGAAAAACTTCCTGAAGCTTGGCTTTCTTTTCTTCAGAACTGTAATCGGAAGAATCGATGTATCGGCTCAGCTCGGCATTCCGGTTCAGCTCGTCGTTGATCCTCTTGATCTCCGAGAACAGGAGCTCTACCTGACCTTCCTGATTCGCCAGTTCCATCAGACTTCTGGCATATCCGTCGACCTTGACACTCATTTCTTTATGACTTCCTTAACAAAAGTATCGATATTGTCTTTGTCCTGTTTGGCATCGACTTTGCTCTGAAGGATCTTTTCCGCTACGGCAACAGCCGTATCCACGATCTCTTCCTGCATCTGATCCAGCATCTTTCCGCGCTGTTTCTCGATGTCCTTCTCGGCATCCGCACGCATCTTTTCGACCTGCTTACGGCCTTCCTGCTCGATCTGCTCTTTCAGCTGATCGCCAGCAACTCTGGCATCATCCAGGATCTGCTGGGCCTGCTGCCGGGCTTCATCGATGGAAGCCTTGGCTTGCGCGTTGAGGGCTTCGCTTTCCTCGCGCAGTCTGTCTGCTTCGGTAAGCCTGCTGCTCTCGTACTCGCTTCTGGCATCCAGGATCTTTTTCACCGGTTTCCAGGCCAGCTTGTACATGAGGAAAAACAGTACGGCAGTCGCGCAAAGCTGCGTCAGCGCCGTCCAGACATTAGGAACCAGCTGTCCTAAAATATCAATGATCTGCATCGTTTACCTTCCCAGAATGAAGATGATCAGGAAAGCAACCAGCAGACAGTAAATGGCACAGGTTTCGGAAATGGCTGCACCGATGATAGCCATGGACTGGACCTTGTCTGCCGCATCCGGATTCTTGCCGATGGCTTCAACGGCCTTGATCGCAACCAGACCCTCCATAACACCCGTAACACAGCCCATCATGACACATGCAGCTGCTGCAAAAGCGATTTTTTCCATATTTATTCCTCCCCTTGTTTATTCGGCAGTTCCTTGCCGATGAATGAAATCGTCAGAATGACAAAGATATACGCCTGCATCGCTCCGGAAAACAGATCGAAGTAGAAATGCAGGACCGGTGCAACGACGACACCGAAGATATTGAATTTACCGATGCCCGGTATAAGGGCCGATACGGATGCCAGCATCTGGTAGATGACCGACATCAGGATGCCTCCCGACAGGATGTTGCCGAAGAGACGCAGCGACAGCGACAGGAGCGTCGAGAACTTGCTCAGGACGTTCAGTACGACAAACGGAGCGAACGGTTCGAACCAGCTTCTGATGTAGGCTTTCTTTCCCTTGGCCTTAGCCGCATAGACTTCGATCAGGATGCAGGTAATGGCACCCAGGACCATCGTGACGCTGTAGTTGGAAGTAGGAGCTTCCAGAGTGAACAGTCCGGCGATGTTGGCCAGGAAGATGTAGACCATGATCGTCATGATGTAAGGTGTCAGGTACTTGGATATTTCCTTGTTGGTTTTTTCCGTGACCATTTTGTCGATCATTTCCGCAAACATGATCACAAGCAGAACCACGCCCTTAGGCTTGCTCAACGGATCGAAGTTCACCAGCCTGCGGTTGATCAGTACCAGCAGAAGCGCCATGAAAAGAGTAACGATGATGATGGAATAGACGGTCGTCTGCAGACCCATTTCACGCACCTCCTTTTTTCTTGAAAGCATCGATGAGCAGAGCGATCATGAACAGCGTCAGACCGACGGCTACACCGATAATACTGATTCTGTCGGGAAACCGCATGGCCAGAAACATCACTACAGCCAGCAGCAGGAATCTTGCCATACTGACAAGCATCATGATTCCCGGATTCTTCTTTTCCCCTTTCAGCATGTTTTTCATGGAAAAGGAAAGCAGATACAGATTGGCCATGCTGAACAGCGATGCGACAAGAATCCCTAAGGATATCTTAAAATCAAAAAACGCCAGGATACCACTTAGCACCAAAGCGATTAAAGCTGTCAATTCATAGATCTTTTTATTCATGCCGTCACTCGATACGACTTAAGAATATTATAAGGATTTTCTCTTAAAAGCTCAATATCCGTACCCGTCAGAGCTTGACGGAACGCATGGCCAGAAAGGTCGGAATACTCAGCTCGTGGAGACGGCCTTCTCCGTTGGTATCTTCGTACAAGGCAGTCAGGACAAAACCGGCTTCCAGCTGTCCGTTGATCTGTTCCTCAAGGGTATGGGAGAACTGCACCCCGCTGTCGCCGGCTTCCAGCTGTTTCATCTGTTCAGGATCCTTCAAGGGATTGAATGGAAGATGGTTGATGATCGATGTTTCGTCGTCGTCGACGATGTAGTTGATGAAGAAATCCGTTCCCGATAGCAGGATGCCTCCCTTCTTCAGAATCCTGTAACATTCCTTCCAGATCGGCTTGACTTCTTCCACGTAGCAGTTTGATACCGGATGGAAGATCAGATCAAAAGTCCCGTCTTCAAAAGGAAGTCTCTTCGTCATGTCCGCCCGGATGATTTCGATATCGTAGCCTTCTCTTTCCGCAACCGTTCTTTCGCTTTCCAGCTGTTTCGGGGAGTAGTCAAGTACGGTACACTCTGCTCCCAAAGCCGCGAAAATCGGCATCTGCTGACCTCCGCCGCTGGCCAGACCCAGCACCTTCTTACCCTTAAGATCCGGGAACCAGTCGTGCGGTACCATTTTAGTAGGAGTGAGCTGCACATCCCAGTTTCCCTTTCCGGCGGCAAGAAAAGTCTCGTGACTGATCGGCACGCCCCAGATCCATCCTTCTTCGATCCAGCGGTCTATCGTTTCCGCATTGATATCCTGATAGTTCTTCATTCTGCCTACATTATATCATCTGACGCAGGAGCTTCAGTTCACTAAAACTAACGGAAAAAAGCTATAATTGAATTACAAGGAGAAACACGAAAAATGAATAATTATACGCAAAAGGTTCTGA
>JAFONG010000173.1 GCA_017418585.1 Erysipelotrichaceae bacterium
ATGAACTTTATCAATAGAGCATTTAAAAACGTAAGCAGAAGGATGTCGAAGACGGTACTGCTGATTCTGACGTTCTTTCTGATCGGAAATCTCGTCATTATCGGTCTGGGTGTATCAAAGGCTTCCGAAAGCGCCAAAATACTGACCAGACAGAAGATGAGAGCGGTCGTAACCTACGGTCTGGATTACAACAAGATCTGGCAGTATGCCGATACGATCGAGGATGAAGATGAACTGGAAGAGTTCTACAACAACTATCCGAGAATCAAACTGGAAGAAGTGACTTCCTTTCTGCAGGATGAAAGAGTCAAGACAGCCAACACGGTCAACATCAACATGTGGTATGCCGACAGCCAGAATTCCCTGGATTTCGTCCATCTGGGCAACAGGGCGGAAGAAGACATCGATTCCAGCAGCGGTCAGTCCTGCTGGTACGATGATGTAACCGATGAGCAGATATGCGAGACCTACAGAAACCCTTATTTCCTGATCAAGAGCAACATGTTCCCGGACATGATTGAATTCGAAGACGGGGAATATCAGATCGTCAGCGGCAGATTCTATAGCCAGCAGGAGATCGACAACGGTTCACTGGTCTGTCTGATTTCGGAAAATCTCGCTTCCTTAAACGGAGTGAGCGTCGGCGATTCCATCAGTCTGGCCGTCAACTATCTGGCGGGATATATGCAGCAGTTCGGCTTGACGGAAGAAGATCTGGAAAACCGTTTTGAAGTCATCGGCATTTTCTCCCACAGTCAGCCGATCACTCCGGATGCGCCGAATTTCGACTACTGCTATCCGTACGAGAATCCTGACAACATGATCTTCATGCCTTCCACTACCATCTACATGGCTCAGCTGCCGATGCAGCAGAAACAGTTCGACTACTATGCGGAAATGTATGGCGATGATGAGAATAACGAGTATTACAGCGATCCGGCCAACAGACCGAGCGAAGAAAATATGGCGTCCCAGATGAACATCAACGATGTCACGCTGCTTCTCAGTGATCCGCTGGACGTCGATGCTTTCGTGAAAGACTATCAGGGATCTTTGAGTCAGTTCGCTACGCTCTCCGCAAACAATGAGGAATTCAACCGGCTGTCAAAGCCTCTGGATACCCTGAGCATGTATGCGAATTTCATCGTCTGGCTGGTGGTAATCAATGCGATCGTCATCATTACTCTGGTAACGGCATTGACTCTGAAGACCAGAGAATACGAGATCGGCGTGCTGCTCTCCATCGGCGCTTCCAAACTGAAGGTGATCGGACAGTTCTTTGTCGAGCTGGCTATCGTAGCCGTTCTCGGATTCACGCTGTCCGTCATTTCCGGAAGTCTGATCGCCAAGAGGATAGGCAATACCGTTCTGGAATACCAGATCGCTTCCAGCGAAGTATCGCAGGAAGAAGAGTATTACTATTACGGCCACGGTTTCGATCCATGGAATACCGACTACACGACAGACATCTCCCTGGAAGACCTGGTTTCGGAATACGAAGTCAGGATCTCTCCATTGATCATCGGCGAGATCTATGTACTGGGTTTGGGAATCGTTCTGATTTCCGTCATCATTCCTTCCTTCATGATCATGCGTTACAATCCGAAGAAGATCCTGATGAATCAGAACTAGGAGGATCATATGGCAGAAATACTTAGACTAGAAAACATCAATTATTCCTATATCGACGGCGGATATGAAAGACAGATCCTGAAAGACCTGAGCTATTCGTTTGAAGCAGGAAAGTTCTATACCATTCTTGGCCCTTCCGGTTCAGGAAAGACCACACTGCTGTCTCTGGTTGCCGGTCTGGATACCGCCAAGAGCGGAAAGATCTACTTCAACGGAAAAGACATCGACGAGATCGGTCTGCACAAGTTCAGAAGGAACGCGATTTCCATCGTCTTCCAGCAGTTCAATCTGATATCCTATCTGACGGCTGTAGAAAACGTTCTGCTGGCGATGTCGGAAACGGACAACGAAATACCGAAGGATAGAAAGAACGTCGCCTACAATCTGCTGGAACGCTTCGGTATCGTCAGATCCAAGGCTGACCGCATGGTCAATCAGTTGTCCGGCGGTGAACAGCAGAGAGTCGCGATCGCCAGATCGCTGGCATCCAATGTCGATCTGATCTTCGCGGACGAACCGACAGGTAACCTGGATACGGCAACCGAAAAGGAGATCATCTCCATCTTCAAGGAACTGGCCCACGACTTCGGAAAGACGATCATCGTCGTGACCCATTCCGATACCGTATCGGCAATGTCCGACCAGAGAGTACTGCTGAAGGACGGCAAACTGACAAAGATAAAATAAAAACCCGGAATCATCCGGGTTTTGTTTTGAGCTGGAATTCAGTTATTCTTCTGGCTTGTCTTCTTCAGCCTTAGCAGGTTCTTCCTCGTTCAGGATCTCTTCTGTCTTCAGGGCTTTCTTCAGGTTTTCTACACCCTTTTCAGTGATATTGACAGTCGTCGTCTTGGCCTTGTTGATGGCAGCCTTGACTTCAGGTTTCTCGAAGAATTCGGTGACTTTATCGCCGATATCGCTCAGGAAGTCGGCAGTCTTCTTGAAGGCATCGGATTCCTTGATCTTGTCGAATTCAGCCATGATGTCATTTCCGAGATCTTCCAGAGTTCTTCCTTTTTCGTCAGGCTTTCTGGTCAGTTCAGCGATCTTGCCTTTGGTGAAATCAACTGCTTCCATAGATTTTGCCTTTACCTTATCAAGGAATTCATCCAGTTTTTCATCTTCCTGAACATCGTTGATAATTCCCTTAACTTTTTCTATTGAAGACCTGATGGCTTCTTCCGTCTTTTCAACGAGAGCCTTTGCCTTTACCTTACCTTCATCGTCCAGCTTCTCAACTTTTTCAGCCAGATCGTCCTCAAGTTCCTTAACCTGAGATTCCATCTCTTTTACAGTATCATCAAATTTCTGCATATGATATACCTCCTTATAAATCTATTATATAAGAATTCGTGAAAACAATGTGAATTATGAAATAATTTAGCACTCGTTTAGTAATCATATAATGATATAATAGATTTTGTTATGAGAAGAAGAAGAGGCGGAATCGGAATTTTCGGATTTATCATTATCATGTCTATTCTGGATGCTTTCTTTGAAAGCGGAGGCATGCTGATTTTCGGTCTGATCGTTCCTGTAGTATTTACTGGATTGTTTATTTACGGGATAGCCAAGTTCCTTAGCTACGCTTTTGGTGAGGGACAGACAAACAGGAGGAGTTCCAACGTTTACACCAACAAGTCTACGAGCTATGTGAAGAATGCCCGGAATGCGCAGATCGACAAGGTCCTTGCGGAATATTTTGAAAACAATGTTTCTCTGGTGCTGTTCGACGATGTATCGATCAGCACGCAGAACGGCGTATATACGACGGTGGATAATCTCTATGTCAACTACAAGGAAGAGAAGATCTGTCAGCTGAAGGAGTTCAAGAGCTACTATCCGGGCGCCTACGAAAAAATCATCAATTCTCTGGCACAGCTGACCAAAAAGTCCGTGAAACAGAACGAGAAGAAAAAGAAGAAGGACAAGGAAGAGAAGAAGGAAGATGTCAAGGATACAAAGAAGGATTCCTTCTCCGATGCGGATAAATACATCGATCAGATCAACTCTTTGAACCGCGATCTGATCAACGAAGAAGTTACAAACGGTCTGTACCAGACCTGCGATCTTCTGAAACAGATCGATATCGTCGATAGAGAAGACGGTACGGTCGATCCGAAGCTGAACAAACTGTATGAATACTACCTGCCTATTCTGACAGGTATTCTGGAGGACTACAAGCGCCTTTCCGCTTCTCCGATCAAAGGCGATGAATTCAAGAAATGCGAGACGCAGCTGGTCAAGACGATCAAGCTGATCAACGAGGCATTGAAGACGATCTACAGTTCGATGCACGAGAGCGACTACATGAATCTCAATGCCAATATCAATACCCTGCAGTCGTTGCTGAAGCAGGACGGTTTCGGCTCTACGCCGTTTAAGGAGGACAAGTGATGGCAGACAAAAGCATTGACATGTTTAAGCTTGTTGAGGAAGTAGAGAAGCAGAAGGCGATGGACATCGATGCCATTTTCTCTGACCTGGATTCCGTTAAGAACGAAGAAGTCACCACAGTCAAGAAGAAGGTCTATGCTTCGGATACGAATACAACAGCAACCGTCAGCAAGCCGCGTATTCCGGATCAGATCGGTTCTTTCGAAACCCGTTTTGAAGCGTTCAGAGGCGTCATTGAGCATGTCTACTACGGCGTTAGCAATGTGAACGTCTATGTCGAAGGACACCGCGATGCCCTTGAGAAATACTACAAGGATGCCTACAACAATTCCAAGGATCTTTATGTCATAGAAGCCAGAGTCAACGACGAGATCAACCGTTACGGCACGCATTCTCAGCTTTATGAGAAAGGCTACTACGACGGACTCTTCTATGTGCTGAAGGCTCTGAAACGTTCCAAGGAACTGCTGATGACCAAGCTGAACAGCGAAATTAACAGGAACCTCTAATATGAACAAGCACGAAGAAAAAGAAAAAATGATGGATGAGCTTTTCTCTAAAAAGAGAAGCTTTTCAAATATCTACAACGATTCCATGGATATTCTGAAAGATACGGAGAGCGAACTGAACAAGATCCTGGCGCAGAATCAGAAAGACATCGAAGAACTGACGAAGAAGTTCAACTATTCGGATGATGACCTGAAGAGACTGAAGGCGGATATCGAAAAGGATTTCAATATTTCTATCGACACGCCGGAAACGGTCGTGCTGGGAAAGGCATCCAAGGAAGTGTTCGACAATATCTACAAGGATCTCTCCGATAAGGTCATCGGTCAGGATGAAGCCTGCAAGGCGTTTACGACGGCTTTCAGAAGACCTTATGTCGTAGGCTCCGATCCGAAGAAGATCCGTAACAGTATCATTCTGTACGGAAGCAACGGTACGGGAAGATATCAGATGGTTACCAAGATGGGCCAGCTGCTGAAGCAGTACGGCTTAAGCGTATCTTCCGAAGTCTATGTTCTGGATATGTCCAGATATCAGTCCACTTCGCAAGAGGTCCTCTTCTTACAGGACATCTATGTCGCTTTGACCGGAAAAAATCCGATCATCCTGGTGGAAAGATTCGAGGAAGCATCTCCTGTGTTCAACAGAATGCTTGCGGAACTTGTTCTGGAAGGAACCTGCGTCTTAAGCAAGCGTTATACGCTGAAAAACAATCAGCTCATAGAGGCTACCAATACTCTGACGGGGGACGTCATCGATCGTCTTAACGGCAACGATAAGATCCTGGTCTTTGTCTCGGAAAAGAATCCGACCAAGATCATGGACATCTTCGGAAAGTCGTTCATCGACAAGATCGACGACAAGGTACAGACCAAGAAACTTGATGAAGAAGCGCTGGCAATCATCATCGATCAGCTGGTAGAATCCCTGGAAAGCCGGTGCAAGAACCAGCTGGAGATCGATCTAAAGGCAGACAGATCGATCCACGAATATCTGCGATCGATCTATGAACCGAACGACGGCAAGGATTCCATCTCGCCGATGGTACAGAAGATCTACAACGAGATGGTGGATGTCGCACTGAAATACGATGATCTTAACAGCGCACAGATCCGTTATGAGGATGGCGTTAAGGTTACCTTCAACGATGTTACGCTGGATCTGGATGTCATAGATGACGCCAAGGCGGAAAGAGAAGAGATTCAGAAGGAACTCGATGAGATCGTCGGTCTGGACTTCGTAAAGAACTATCTGCTTTCACTGGAAAATCTGATCAAGATCAATCAGATCCGTAAACAGAAGGGTCTCAAGACCAACGAGATCTCAAAGCACATGATCTTTACCGGCAACCCGGGTACAGGCAAGACCACCATTGCCAGACTGGTATCGAGAATGATGAAGGCCTGCGGCATTCTGA
>JAFONG010000174.1 GCA_017418585.1 Erysipelotrichaceae bacterium
ATATGAGGATCGGCGATTCCAACCTGAAACAGGTATCCGACCAGTACCGCAAGATCAGGAACACCTTCCGTTTCATGCTTGGAAACATCAACAAGGAAGATTTCACCAAGGCCGATCTGGTTGATTATGAGCAGCTGGAGCCGGTCGATCAGTACATGATGGTCGCCTTGAATGATATGGCCAGAAAGACAAAAGAAGCCTATGACAGTTACGATTTCGTTCTGGCGACATCGATTATGACCAACTTCATGACCAACGAGCTTTCGAGCTATTACTGCGACTTCGCGAAAGACATCCTGTATTGCGATGAACTGGATTCTCCGCGCAGAAGAAAGGTGCAGACCGTTCTATATATGGCCGTTGATTATCTGGTAAAGCTGTGGTCTCCTGTTCTGGCATACACCAGTGAAGAGGTGTGGAAACACTTCGCATCCGGGGAAGCAGAGAGTGTCCATTACGTTCACTTCCCTGAAACAAGAGATTTTGAAGGTCAGGATGCGATCAGGTCTTCATTCGACAGGCTGCACCAGATCAGAACGGATATCTTTAAGGCCAGAGAAGATGCGATCAACGAGAAGATCATCGAAAAACCGATGCAGGCACATGCGATCCTACACGTTTCCGAGGAGGATAGAAAGCTTCTGGAAGATGCCTTCGGAAACAAGATCGCTCAGTGGCTGATCATCGCCAAGGTGTCATTCACCGATGAGACACTGCCTAAGTATGATCAGATCGAAGTGAAGATCGAAAAGGCTCCTGGCCATGTCTGTCCGCGCTGCTGGAACATCGTCGAAGAAGAAAACGAAGACGGTCTGTGCGACAGATGCGCAGCTGCCGTTAAGAAGTAGAAACAAAAGGAAGCTCAGGCTTCCTTTTCGTTTGCCATCTTAAACAGAAGCATGTTTTCAGAGTATAATGAAAAAGATGATTACTGTCAGATTAAAGAAAAACGAGGGACGGACGATCTCAGCCGGAGGACTGTGGGTTTTCGACAACGAGATCGACAGCGTCGACGGAGAATACGTCAATGGCGATCTGGCCAAAGTCGTTTCTTTTAAAGACGACTTTCTGGGCTACGGCTATATCAATGATCATTCCAAGATCCGGGTCAGGCTTTTAGGCAGGAACGAGAAGGAAACGATAGACAGGGATTTCTTTATCCGCCGGTTTCAGGATGCCTGGGAATACAGGAAGAGTATAACCGATACGAAGTGCTGCCGGGTCGTATTCTCCGACTCCGATAGGCTTCCGGGACTGATCGTCGACAAGTTCAACGACATCCTGGTATTCGAGATCGATACGCTGGGCATGGATGTTCGAAAAGAGATGCTGAAAGAAGCGATTCTGGAAATGTTCAGACAGGACGATGTATCCATCAGAGGCATCTATGAAAGAAGCGATGCCAGAGTCAGAACACTGGAAGGACTGGAAAGAGTAAAAGGATTTTTAAGTGATCCTTTTGATACCTTGATCGAAATCGATGAGAATGGCGTCAAGCTGGAAGTTGATATCGCCGAAGGACAGAAAACCGGATACTTCCTGGATCAGAAATACAATCATCTGGCAATCAGAAAACTATGTAAAGGGAAGAAGGTGCTGGACTGCTGTACCCATACGGGCGGATTTGCGTTAAGTGCGGCACTAACAGCCGATCATGTCATCGGTATCGACGCATCCCAGACGGCCATTGATCAGGCTGTCAGAAACAGCCGGCTGAACGGCTTTGCCAATACGGAATTCATCGTAGCGGATGTTTTCGATTATCTCATCCGGATGCAGCAGGAGAAACAGAGATTCGATGTGATCGTTCTTGATCCTCCTGCCTTTACCAAGTCCAGGAATTCCTTAAAGAACGCGTCCAAAGGATACAAGGAAATCAACTACCGGGCGATGAAGCTGCTGAATCCCGGAGGCTTCCTGGTGACCTGCTCCTGCAGCGAATACATGACCAGAGATCTGTTTATGAAGATCATTCTTTCTGCAGCCAACGATGCCCATAAACGTCTCAGACTGGTCGAAAACAGAGCCCAGTCTCCGGATCATCCGATCATTCTGGGAAACAACGTTTCTGAATATCTGAAATGCATTATCGTGCAGGTTAACGACAGGTAAGAAAAAATGGGCTTATGCCCATTTTAATTTGCCAGTCTGACTTCCTTGATCCCTTCCACTTCATCCAGGATCAGGGCTTCCACACCTTCTTTCAAAGTAAAATCCAGAGCCATGCAGCCGACACAGGCTCCATGTACGCTCACATAAACGATGTCGTCTTCCAGTTTTTCGAATCTGACATCTCCTCCTTCGCTTTGAATGTATGGTCTGACTTTTTCGATCGTCTTTTCGATCTGTCTGATTTTCTCTTCTGTATCCATAATCTTTTTCTCCATATCAAATATATCACTCTATTTCAGAAAATGCTTGTAAAACGATTCTGAAATAATCGTTCCTAGACCATGTTATAATGATACAGGTGAGTTCGATAAACGATTACAAAGTAGGAATGACGGTATATGGAAAAGTAACGGGGATCAAGCCTTACGGCGCTTTCGTACGCTTTGATGACGGAGTTACGGGGCTGATCCATATTTCCGAGATCTCCAACGGTTTTGTCAGAAACATCGACAGTTTCGTAAAGATCGATGAATATGTCATGGTCAAGGTGATCGATATCGACAAGGAACACCGGCAGCTGAGACTGTCTTTCAAGGCGCTCTCGCAGAATACGCGCAGATATGCCAAGAGAGTGAAGTTTCTGGGCATGCCGGAAAGTGTAAAAGGTTTTGGAACAATTAAGGACAAGATGCCCGAATGGGTCAAAGGAGAATACCATGATTAGACTGGATCTTAGAAACGCCAAGCTGAATGAGAATCTTTCATTATGGCAGGATAGAGTAAATAAGGCGCATGATGATCTGCATAACAGGACAGGAAAGGGCAGCGATTTTCTGGGTTGGGTAA
>JAFONG010000175.1 GCA_017418585.1 Erysipelotrichaceae bacterium
ATGGAACTAGAATAATCTTTAATAAGCAACAGGAGGAAAAACAATGGAAACCAGACCGTATGTTCCTTGGGAACTGATGGGTAATTTCATGATCGATGTTTTTAAAGCGTACGGAGTCCCGGAAGAGGACGCAAAGATCTGTGCCGATGTGCTTCTGGAATCGGACAGAAGAGGCATCGAGTCTCACGGATGCAACAGATTCAAGCCGATCTACATCGACAGAATCGTAAAGGGTACGCTACTGCCTGTAACGAATCTCGAGATCGTGAAGGAAACCCCGACAACGGTAGTCATGGATGCGCATGACGGAATGGGTATGGTGGCATCGCATGTGATGATGGAGAAGCTGATCAAGAAGGCCAAGGAAAACGGAATGGCCGGCGGAGCGATCAGGAATTCTACCCACTACGGCATTGCGGGATACTGGAGCGACATGGCCGCCAAGGAAGGACTGATCGGCATTACCGGAACAAACGCCAGACCTTCGATCGCACCGACTTTCGGTGTCGAAAACATGCTGGGAACAAACCCGCTTACTTTCTCTTTCCCGACGGATGAGGAATTCCCGTTTACCCTGGACTGCGCCACTTCCATCGTACAAAGAGGCAAGATCGAATACTATGCGCGTATCGGCAAGGAAACTCCTGCCGGCATGATCGTTACGCATGACGGAACGAGTGTTACGGATTCCGCCGAGATACTGAAGATGCTGGTGAACGGAACGGCCGCTCTGGCTCCTTTAGGCGGAGGACCGGGAGACGAGATGTGCGGCTACAAGGGATACGGCTATGCGACGGTCGTGGAGATTCTTTCGTCTGCTCTGGCCGGAGGCGAATTCATGAAGGCGTTAAGCGGCGTTTCTCCTGAAGGAAATCCGCAGATGTATCATCTGGGTCATTTCTTCTTCGTTGTCGATCCGGAAGCGTTCATGGGTCTGGATGTATTTAAGAAGACGGCAGGAGAGATCTGCAGACAGCTGAGAGCTTCTCTGAAGGCTCCTGGACATGAGAGGATCTATACCGCAGGAGAGAAAGAATATCTGGTTTGGCTGGAAAGAAAAGACAAAGGCATTCCGGTAAGCGAAGCCGTTCAGAAAGAACTGGTAGCTCTGCGCGACAAGCACAGCCTGCCGTACAGGTTCCCGTTCGAGGAGGAACAGGCATGAATTACATGAAAGAATCGCTTCGTCTGCACGGAGAATGGAAAGGCAAGATCGAAGTCGTTTCCAGAGTATCGGTCGATACGAAAGAAGATCTTTCTTTGGCATATACCCCTGGTGTCGCACAGCCTTGTCTGGAGATCCAGAAGGACATCGACAAGAGCTATGAACTGACCAGAAGACACAATCTCTGTGCGGTCGTTACGGACGGTACGGCTGTACTGGGACTGGGCGATATCGGTCCGGAAGCGGGCATGCCTGTCATGGAGGGAAAATGCGTGCTGTTTAAGTCTTTCGGCGGCGTGGACGCTTTTCCAATATGCATCAAGTCAAAAGATGTCGATGAGATCGTCAACACGGTCTATCTGATTTCCGGATCTTTCGGCGGGATCAATCTGGAAGACATCGCATCACCAAGATGTTTTGAAATAGAAAGAAAACTGAAAGAGAAGTGTGACATTCCGATCTTCCACGACGATCAGCACGGTACGGCCATCATTACGCTTGCGGGACTGACCAATGCTTTGAAGGTCGTAGACAAGAAAAAGGAAGATGTCAGGATCGTTACATCAGGTGCCGGAGCGGCGGCTATCTCCATCGTCAGACTGCTTCTTTCAGCCGGATTCAAAAACATCATCATGACGGACCGCAGGGGTGCGATCTACGAAGGAAGAGAAGATCTCAACTGGATCAAGGAAGAAATGGCACAGCTCACCAATAAAGAGAAGAAAGCTGGAAGTCTTGCGGAAGTCATAAAAGGGGCCGACGTCTTTATCGGTGTCTCCGCGCCGAATGTCCTGACCGGTGAAATGGTCATGACCATGAACAGGGATCCGATCGTCTTTGCGTGTGCCAATCCGATGCCGGAAATCTCTCCGGAAGAAGCCAAGGGAGCGGGTGCGAAAGTCGTGGCGACCGGCAGGAGCGATTATCCGAATCAGGTCAACAACGTCCTGGCTTTCCCGGGCGTGTTTAGAGGAGCTTTCGACTGCAGAGCCAGCGATATCAACGAAGAGATGAAAATGGCCGCAGCAGAAGCGCTGTCGTCTCTGGTAAGCGATGAAGAGCTGAACGAGGATTACATTCTGCCGAAAGCCTTTGATCCTAGAGTTGGAAAAACGGTTGCCAAGGCGGTAGCGGAGGCAGCCAGAAGGACAGGTGTCGCCAGGATCTGAATATGAAGAGTCTGGATCAGGCGGATCTGTGCGTTAGAAACGTCAAGGTTTTTAACAGCTGTTTCCGTGAGTTCAATCAGGCCGATGTCTATGTGAAAGACGGACTTTTTCTGTACATCGATCAGAAGCGAAACGGCGAAGTAACGGCGAAGCAGGAAATAGACGGTCAGGGCCGGTACATGATCCCCGGCCTTATCGATATCCACATGCATATCGAGAGTTCCATGGTAAGCCCGGAAGCTTTCTGCAGCTATACTGCCGGAAACGGACTGACGACGATCGTATCGGAACCCCACGAGATCGCCAACGTCTGCGGGAAGCAGGGGGTCAAAGCGATGATCGATTCAGGATCTAAGAGTCCTTACGACTGCTACTACGCCATTCCCAGCAACGTTCCAATCATGGGAAGAGACTATGAGACCAGCGGGGGAACAATCACCTGTGAAGACATGCTGGAACTCAAGGAAGAAGACGGGATCATCTGTCTGGGAGAAGTGATGAATTTCCGCGAGATCATTGAGGAAAACGATTCGGAAGTAGGAAAGTTCATCGATATCATCCATCCGATGCAGCCTGCCTATCCGCTGGAAGGACACTGTCCTGCGCTGAAGAATTTCGATCTGGCCAGATTCCTGTACAGAGGGATTCAGAGCGATCACTGTACCCATGATCTGGAAGAACTGAGACAGCGTTTCGCCAACGGGATGTTCGTTCAGCTGCAGGATGTGATGATTACCGAGGAAGTGATCCGCTTTGTCTGTGAAAACAGTCTCTACGAATATTTCTGCTTCGTGACGGATGATGTGCTGCCGGACATCCTGTACCGCAAGGGACATGTCGACGCCATCATGCGTAAGGCGATAAGTCTGGGAATGAGACCG
>JAFONG010000176.1 GCA_017418585.1 Erysipelotrichaceae bacterium
GAAGCACCGTCTGATCGATCATGATACGGCCATCAGAAACATCCATGATCCGCAAAGCAAAGACCTTCTGGCAAAATCCATCAGCAGGCTGAAATATGAAGAATTCCTGAGGTTCTATGTCGCACTGGATATCCTGAAGAACGATACGACAAGGAACGGCAAAGAAAAGAAAGAATTCAGCATTGATTCGTTAGAGCGCTTTATCAGATCGTTTCCGTATGAACTGACGGAAGACCAAAACAAGGCCAAGGACGACATCCTCAACGACTTGTCTTCCGGGAATACGATGTACCGTCTGGTACAGGGAGAAGTAGGATCGGGAAAGACTGCCGTAGCCATGATCGGCCTGTATGCCAACTATCTGGCAGGCTACCAGGGGGCATTGATGGCTCCGACCGAGATCCTTGCGAAACAGCATTATGAATCCTTAAAGAAGTATCTGGAACCGTTTGGCGTTAAGACAGGTCTTTTATATGGGGCAATGAATGATGAAAGGGCAATAAAGAATCGACTGGCTGAAGGCGACATCGATATTGTAGTCGGAACTCACGCCCTGTTTTCGAAGGATGTTGCGTATCGAAAGCTCGGACTGGTCATCGCGGATGAACAGCACCGTTTTGGAGTAAAACAGAGACAGGCGTTAAAGGATAAGGGAGAGAACTGCGACTTCATACTGATGTCCGCTACGCCGATCCCTAGAACACTCGCCTCTTCCATCTACGGAGACATGGATATCTCAACGATCGCAACTATGCCTTCAGGAAGAAAAGGATGTAGGACATTCCTAATTGAAAAAAACAGTATTGCCGATATACTGGATGAGATTAAAACGTATCTTTCGCAGGGAAGACAGATTTATGTCATAGCAGCGGCAATCGATAGAAACGATTCTTATCAGGCAAAGGACGTTAACGGCCTGTATGAGGCCTTAAAATGTGTTTTAGAGCCATATAAGACGGCTTTGATGCACGGAAGGCTAAGCAGCGAAGAGAAAGATGAAATCATGGATCGATTCTCCAGAAACGAGATACAGATCCTGATATCGACTACCGTCGTAGAAGTAGGCGTCAATGTACCGAACGCTACGGTCATGGTAATATACGATGCCGACCGCTTCGGTTTATCGCAGCTGCATCAGCTGAGAGGAAGAATACAGAGATCCGACATTGAAGGAACCTGTTATCTGCTGACGGACAGCAAGGACGAAAGCGTCAGAAACAGACTGAATGTGCTTTGTAAAACGAACGATGGATTCGAGATTTCCTATGAGGATCTGAAATTAAGAGGCCCCGGAGATATCCTGGGAACCAGACAGAGCGGTCTTCCGGCGTTCATTCTCGGCAACCTGATCGAGGATACCAGGTTCATCAATGCCGCCAGAGAAGATGCCCATTACATATGCCGGAATCAGGACCATGAAGACTTCAGAAAATACTATAAAAAAATCGAGGAAATCGCTGCCGCAAACTATATCAGCTAAGGTATAATAACGATATGAGCGTTTTTGATTTTCTTGATTTGCATGGAATACCATACACAGACAAAGAACTGATTTCTCAGGCTTTTGTACATTCTTCCTATGTGAATGAACATAAAACCCCTAACGGTAACAACGAGAGACTGGAATTCATGGGTGATGCTGTGCTGCAGGTTTACAGCGCACAGCGTCTTTTTGAGATACAGCCTGCCTTGCCGGAGGGACTGATGTCTACCAGAAGATCCAACCTGGTATCGGAAAAGGCTCTGGCGCAGATCGTCAGGGAGAATGATCTGAATGATTTTCTTCTGCTGGGCGCAGGAGAAGAGAAGACCGGAGGAAGAACCAGGGATTCGATCATGGCGGACATGTTCGAGGCATTCATCGGTGCGATCTATCTGGATCAGGGACAGGAAACGGCATTTTCTCTTCTGGATGATCTGATGGGTGAACACATCCGGGAAACGGATGAAAGCACTTATGACTATAAGACAAGACTGCAGGAATATGTGCAGGCCGATTCCCGGAAATCGATCGTTTATGAAACGATCTCCGTAGAAGGACCGAACAACAATCCGGAATTCGAAGTGGCGGTCAAGATCGACGGCCTGACCTACGGATATGGAAAGGGTTCCAGCAAGAAGCAGGCACAGAAAAACGCCGCGAAAGACGCATTAAGAAAACTGGTGCAGTTATGAGTTTTGATGTCAGTAAAATCATCGAAAGATTCGGATACAATGCGGATAAAGCCGCATATTTTAACGATTTTCAGATAACTGGTGTTCTGTATCAGAAAGGCAAGAACTTTACGATCATCAGGGCGGAGAACGGCTGCGTGCTTCCGTACGGTCTGTATAAGGACGTGCTGGCGTTCTTCGAGGAACAGGGTGTAGAGAATCTGAAGCTTTATCTCAAGGCCAAGGATCAGGATCTGCCGATCAGGGAGATCAATCTGTATCTGGAAGAATACAGAAGGGAGAATAATCTCTTTGTTTCCTGCGTCCCGGTAATCAGTGACGACGGGTTCGTGCTGTCCTATACGGAGCAGGAGGCTTTTGAGAAGGATTACAGCAGTATTGATGATCTGAAGCTGTTCTTCTATGATCTGGGATACCGCAAGAATATCGCAATGAAGCTGAGAAACAAGGAAGAGCACAACGTCATAGAGGAAAGAGAAGCTCTGCCTGTCATACATAAAGAAGAAGAGATCAAGCCGGAAAGAAAGACATACTACCGTCCAAAAAACAAGGAATACACTCCGGTCAGGATCGACGACATGGTCGATACCCTTTACAACGTCAAGTTTCAGGGCGAGATGTTTAAGATCGATGAAAGAGAAACCAGAACAGGAACGCTGATTCAGACGATCTACGTCAAGGATGAAGACAATGCCGTTGTGGTTAAACTGGTGGAAGGAAAAAGATTCACCAAGGACATCCTTAAGGCCAATAAAGAAGGGCAGTGCGCCGTCTTCTATGGCAACTACCGTTTCGACAGTTACGCCAACGACTACCTGTTTGAACCGGATCAGATCGAGTTCATCGACGATATTTCACCGCTGGTAGATGACGAAAAAGAAAAGCGCGTTGAACTGCACATGCATACCAAGCTTTCGGAGATGGATGGCGTATCATCGCCGACTGAAGTCGTAAATGCCGCCTATGCCATGGGACATCGGGCTGTAGCGATCACGGATCATCTCTGCCTGCAGGGTTTCCATGAAGCGCAGACGGCATACAAGAATATCATGAAGAAGGCAAAGGATGAGAAACCTGATTTTAAATTGCTTTACGGCTGCGAGATGAACATGGTTTCTCCTGAGCTGAATATCGTATACAACGCTACGGATCATCTGTTAAGCGAAGAAGAATACGTGGTGTTCGACCTGGAAACGACGGGTCTTTCTACAAGATACGACTATATTATCGAATTCGGTGCGGTCCTGATGAGAAGAGGGACAGTCATTGAACAGAAGGATATCTTCATCAAGCCGCCTGTCTCGCTGTCGCTGAATATCAAGAATCTGACTCATATTTCCGAAAGCGATCTGCGCAATGCCGGGAGCTTTTCTGAAGTCAAGAAAGAGATCCTGGATTTTATCAAGGGAAGAGTTCTCGTAGCTCACAATGCGGCATTCGACTTCGGTTTTCTGAATTCCGAACTGGAAAGGATCAATGAACCGCCGCTGACAAATGCGGTTATCGATACCCTGGATCTGTCACGTTCCCTGTTAAAGAACAGAAGGGCCTACCGTTTAGGCAATATGTGCCGGGCCTACAACATTCCTTATGATGAAGAAGTCGCCCACAGGGCGAACTATGATGCGGATGTACTGGGTCAGGTATTCAGCTTCATGCTGAAGGATCTTAACAAGAACGGCGTCATGACTCTGAATGATCTAAAGAACTTCCAGGACAAGGACGCTTTTGTCAAGAACAGAGCATTCCATACGACGGTACTGTGCAAAAACGAAGAAGGCCTAAAGGACCTGTTTAAACTGGTATCGGTGTCCAATACCGAAACGCTAGCCGTTTTTGGCAAGGCCAACACGAAAGACGCGAATTCCGAGTTCATCGCTGAACCGCGTATCTTCAAGGAAACGATCAATGCCAACCGCAAAAATCTGCTGATTGGATCAGCGTGTTTTAACGGAGAAGTATTCGAAATCGCTTCTACGAGATCAAAAGAAGAACTTGCCAGGACGATCGCTTTTTACGACTATATCGAGATACAGCCTCTGGAGAACTACCGTTTCCTGTATGAAGACCGTGAACTCTTTACGAAAGAAAGGCTGATGGAGTATCTGAAGGATATCATCGATGAAGCTTTGCGTCAGAACAAGATCGTAGTCGCGACCGGTGATGTCCACTATGTCAAGAAGGATGAAAAGATCCTGAGAGATGTCTATATCTCGGCTCAGGCGATCGGCGGAGCGCATCATCCGCTGTACATTTTCGATAAGGAAAAAAGAGAGAAACAGATCACAGCCGATCAGCACTTCTTCAATACAAAAGAAATGCTGGAAGCTTTCGCATGGCTGAAGGACGAGAAACTGATCCACGACATGGTCATAGGCAATACCAACAGGATCGCCGACATGTGTGAAAATATCAAGCCGTTCAAGGACGAACTGAGACCTCCGAAGATCACGGACGCGATTGCCGTCGCCCGCAAGTGCAATATCATCGAAGAGCCGTTTACGGAAAGACATGATGTTATTTCTGCGGATCAGTATCTGCGGGAATTCGTCTATTATAATGCTCATCGCATATATGGCGACGATCTGGATGAATCGATTGAAAAACGGATTGAAACGGAACTGAATGCCATCATCGGAAACGGCTACGGCGTCATATACTTCGTTTGTCATCTTCTGATCAAACGTTCCAATGACGACGGATATATCGTCGGATCAAGAGGGTCCGTAGGATCTTCTCTGGTTGCAACCTTATCGGATATTACGGAAGTCAATCCTCTGCCTCCGCACTATATCTGTCCGAAATGCCATAAGCTGATCTGGATGCATGATGTCGCATCGGGCTATGACCTTCCGGATAAGGACTGTCCGGACTGCGGTTCCCGAATGAAGGGAGAAGGACAGAACATTCCTTTCGAGACCTTCCTTGGATTCAACGGAGACAAGATCCCGGATATCGACTTGAACTTCTCGGGTGTCTATCAGCCTAGCGCACACCTGTTCACCAGAGAGATCTTCGGTCCTAACAACGTCTTTAGAGCGGGAACGGTTCTGACCGTTCAGGAGAAGACCGCCTTCGGTTATGTTTCCGGTTATTGCGAAGACAAGGGAATCACGAATATGTCCAGAGCCCAGCGCCAGCGTCTGGCTTCCGGCTGTCAGGAAGTAAAACGTACCACCGGACAGCACGCAGGAGGTATCGTCGTTCTGCCTGATGACATGGAAATAGAAGACGTTACGCCGATCCAGTATCCGGCCAACGACAAGGATGCCGCCTGGAAATCGACGCATTTTGAATATCACGACTATTCCGACAATCTTCTGAAATTCGACCTGCTTGGTCATGATGATCCGACTGCCATGCGTCTTTTTGAAGACCTTTCCGGCATCGATGTCAAGACAATACCGATGAATGACGAAAAGGTTTTGTCCCTGTTCTATTCGACAAAGGCATTGAATATCGTAAATCCTCATTACAAGGAAGAAACAGGAGCGGCAGGTCTGCCGGAATTCGGTACGCTGAACACGCGCAGCACCATCGAAGAAACCAGACCGCATGTTTTCTCGGAACTGGTACAGATTTCCGGTCTGTCTCACGGTACGGATGTCTGGAGGGGCAATGCCCAGGAACTGATCCGTTCGGGCATCAGACTGTCGGACGTTATTGGATGTCGTGACGATATCATGTCCAATCTGATGGGTTACAGGATGGAACCGTTGAGTGCTTTCAATATCATGGAACACGTCCGTAAAGGCAAGGGTCTGACGGAAGAGGAAGAAAAAGATATGCTGGAGCACGATGTGCCGAAGTGGTATATCGATTCCTGCAAGAAGATCAAATACATGTTCCCGAAGGCTCATGCGGTTGCGTATTGCATCATGGCCGTAAGAGTCGCCTGGTTCAAGGTCTATCATCCGGAATACTATTACGTTTCTTATTTCTCGCTTCGTTGTGACGCATATGAGCTGGAGACGATGATCAAGGATGCGGATGCGATCTATGCCAGGATGCAGGAGATTCAGGGCCGGATGAACAGCAGAGAAAATCCTGTCACCAAGAAGGAGAGGGATATCTTCGATACGCTTGAGGTCTGCTATGAGATGGTGTCGAGAGGCTACAGGATGAGCAATATCGATCTCTATCGTTCTCTGGCGACAGAGTTTTCCGTGAATCCGGATGATCCAAGAGAGATCATACCGCCGTTTAAGGTGCTGGACGGTCTGGGCGATAACGTTGCGGAATCCATTGTTGCCGCAAGACAGGAGAGGGAATTCCTGTCCAAGGAAGATCTGATGGAAAGAACGCAGCTGTCCCAGACGCTGCTGAAGAAACTGGATGATCTGGGTGTATTAAAGGGTCTTGACGATTCCAACCAGATGTCGCTGTTCTAGAAAGGAAGAAATATGCTGATAGATAAACTGCTGGATTATGTGAAATACGATACGACAAGCTTTGAAGAGAGCGAGACTTTTCCAAGTTCTTCAGGACAATGGAAACTGGCTCAGCATCTTCTGGATGAACTTAACAGGCTTGGTCTGGAAGATACGGTTCTGGATGAATACTGCTACGTTTACGGCTATCTGCCTGGAGATCCGGAGTATCTGACGATTGGTCTGAATGCCCACATGGATACTTCCCAGCAGGCTTCAGGAACAAATGTAAATCCGCGTGTCATCGAGAACTACGACGGAAGCGATATCCGTTTGAATGAAAATCTGTATACGACGGTAGAACGTTTTCCGAATCTGAAGGACTACATCGGAAAGACTTTGGTCGTTACTGATGGTAATACGCTTCTTGGTGCCGATGACAAGGCCGGAGTTGCCTGCATAATGGAGGTCCTGGAGACACTGGTTAATCATCCGGAAATCAGGCACGCTCCGATCAGAGTCTGTTTCTCGCCGGATGAGGAAGTAGGCAGAGGCACGCAGCATTTCGATTATGACCGGTTTCAATGTGATTTCGCCTATACCGTAGACGGCGATAAGCCGAACTGCATCGAGTATGAAAACTTCAACGCCGCAAGCGCCAGAATTACTGTCAACGGCATTTCCGTTCATCCGGGTTCTGCCAAGGACAAACTGGTTAATGCGTTGCAGGTAGCCCATGAATTCCATGGAATGATGGATCCGGATGCTGTACCGGAAAAGACCGAAGGCTATGAAGGTTTCAACATGCTGATGGATCTTAAGGGAGAAGTCGGAAAGGCAGAGATGTCCTATATCATCCGTAACCACGACATGGATCTTCTTAACTTTCAGAAAGACAGTTTCCGCAGGATCGCCGATACCCTGAATCAGAAGTACGGTTACAATGTCATAGAACTGCAGATCACAGACAGTTACCGCAACATGAAGGAAAAGTTCATCGGTCATGAAGAACCGATCGAACTGGTAAAGAAGGCTATGGCCGAAACGGGACTGGAGTATAAAGAAGTCGCCATCCGTGGCGGAACGGACGGGGCAAGCCTGACCTGGAACGGTATCCTGTGTCCTAATCTAGGAACCGGAGGGCAGAATTTCCACGGTGTCCATGAATTCTGGTGCAAGGAAGACGGTGAGAAGGCTGTTGAACTGATCCTGAAGATTCTGTCGCTGGCAAAGAAATAAGAACTGAAAATTGGCGTTTAAATACGTCGATTTTTTATTTTGATGATAAAATGAGAATAGAAAGAGGTTTATCAATGGAAGCTGGAGAGAATCCTTTATCGTGTATCTGTATCTTGCGGCTTTCGCTGACTTCTTTTAATCTGGATTGAAGCAAAGCCGCCATATCTGGAGGCTTTTTATATGGAAAAAAACAAGAGAAAATTCAACAGTGAAGTCGAGGAGAAACTGACATCTTTTTCTGAAATGCCAAATGAAGAAGTACTCGATCTTTTTTCCGTGAATAATGACGGTCTTTCTCAGGAACAGATCGAAGAAAGAAGTGAAAAATACGGTCCTAATGTAATATCCACAGGAAACGAGAATTCGATCTTTACTAGACTCAAGGAAGCGATCATCAATCCTTTCAACATCGTTCTGCTGGCAGTAGTCGCAGTGAGCTATTTTACCGACGTTGTTCTGGCGGATACGCCATCCTATGCGACGATCGTTATGCTGATCATCATCGTCTTCATCTCATCTGCTACCTCCTTTGTGCAGGCACAGAAATCCGATGCTGCGGCAAAAGCCCTGCAGGAGATGATCGTAACGAAAGTCAATGTCGTCAGACAGGGCAAGAAGATGCAGATCTCGATCGAAGACTGTGTTCCCGGAGATCTGGTCATCCTGGGATCGGGAGATCTGATACCTGGTGACGTTCGTTTCATCGAGACGAAAGACCTTTTCGTCGATCAGGCCCAGCTGACCGGTGAATCCAATCCGGTAGAAAAATACGCCTATGTGAAAGAAAGCGACAATATTACCGATCTTTCCAATATCGGTTTTATGGGCTGCGATATCGTATCCGGTTCTGCCAGAGCTATCGTCCTTTTGACCGGAAACAATACTTATTTCGGTACGATGTCAAAAACACTCAACAATCAGGGCGATAAATCCGTCTTTGACAAGAACATGGAATCCATCACTTCCTTGCTGAT
This sequence comes from Erysipelotrichaceae bacterium, assembly GCA_017418585.1. GTDB lineage: Bacteria > Bacillota_I > Bacilli_A > Erysipelotrichales > Erysipelotrichaceae > Colivicinus. Next base: position 8,759 of record JAFONG010000176.1, read on the forward strand.
CAGATTCATGCTGGTGATGGTTCCCGTCATCTTCCTGACCAATTTCTTTACCAAGCATGTGCTGCTGGATTCCATCATCTTCGCAATCACCATCGCAGTCGGCCTGATGCCGGAGATGCTTCCGGTCATGATCACTTCATCTCTGGCCAAAGGTGCCATCTCCATGTCAAAAAAGAAAACCATAGTCAAGCAGCTCGGTTCGATACAGACCTTCGGTGAAATGGATATTCTTTGTACAGACAAGACCGGTACTTTGACCCAGGATGAGATCATCCTTGAAAAGTACCTCGATCCGAAAGGTAACGAAGACCTGCGTGTGCTGCGTCACGCTTTTCTCAACAGTTATTTCCAGACAGGTCTCAAGAACCTGATGGACAGAGCGATCATTGCCAGAGGAGAAAAAGAAGATCTGGATTATCTGAAACGTTCCTATGTCAGGGAAGATGAGATCCCATTTGACTTCGCCAGAAGGAAGATGTCGGTCGTCCTGCGCGACCGCAAACTGAAAAGACAGCTGATCACCAAGGGAGCAGTCGACGAGATCATAGCCAACTGCGCCTTTGTGGAAGTTGACGGCCAGGTACTGCCGATGGATGAACAGCTGCGGAAAAATGCCTATCAGATCTCAGAAGATAACGGTGCTGAAGGTATCAGAGTCATCGCTGTCGCTCAGAAAAACGAGATCCCGGCGATCGACCAGTTCTCGCAGGATGACGAAAAGGATATGGTCCTGCTGGGCTTTATCGGTTTCCTTGATCCTCCGAAAGAATCTTCGATCTCGGCGATCAAGGCTCTGAAGGACAACGGTATCAGAACTGTCGTCCTGACCGGAGATTCCAAACCGGTAGCGATCAATATCTGTAAGCGCATCGGTATTGATGTGACTTACGCCTATTCCGGCAGTGATGTAGAAATGATGAATGACGGCCAGCTGAAGAGTGCATGTCAGAAGGCGCAGATTTTCGCCAAGCTCAATCCGCTGCAGAAAAAACGGATTGTTGAGACCTATCAGGATCTCGGCCATGTCGTAGGCTATATGGGTGATGGCATCAACGATGCACCGCCTCTGAAACAGGCGGATGTCGGAATCTCTGTTGATACAGCCGTTGATATCGCCAAGGAAGTCGCTGATATTATTCTGCTGGAAAAGGATCTGAATGTATTGGATGAGGGCGTAAAGGAAGGCAGAAGAACTTTCGCCAACATGAACAAGTATCTCAAAATGGCGATTTCCGGAAACTTCGGAAACATGATATCTGTACTGATTGCTTCGATCTTCCTGCCGTTTTTGCCTTTAAAGCCGGTACACATCCTCATACAGAATATCCTGAATGACTTTGCCCAGTTTGGCATGCCGTATGACAATGTCGAAGAAGAATACATCGATAAACCGATGGAATGGAATACCGAATCGCTCAAGTCCTTCATGTTCTATTTCGGACTGACATCCACGGTACTGGATATCCTATGCTTCCTGGTGCTCTGCTATGTCTTCGGATTCAAGAACATCGAGAAAGCGGAATACTTCCAATGCGGCTGGTTTATGTTCGGCGTCATCTCACAGACCCTGGTCATCCATACGATCAGGACGCACAAGTTCCCGTTTATCGGTTCAAGAGCCGGCAGGGAACTGACCCTGTCAACTTCAGCCGTCGTACTGGTCACGCTTGCCATCGGTCTGACAAGTATCGCTTACATATTTGATATGCATCCGCTGCCATACATCTATGTTCTGTGGCTGGCGGCGCTGATGGTGGTCTACCTGCTGCTTGCTCAGGCAATGAAGAATATCTATATCAGAAGATTCGGAAAGTGGATCTAGAAGGGAGTATCATGGCTAACAAGATCATCGAAGAAAACATTGAAGAAAGAAATTACACACAAGAGATTTTTGATCTGATCCGCAAGACCAGGAATTCAAAACTGCTTGCCCAGACCCTGACCAATTACCATGACAACGATATTGCCGATGCTCTGACTTATCTTTCTCCTGAAGAAAGAAAAAGACTGTACAAGGCAATCGGTATTGAGGCGACCAGCCGTATCTTTGCCTATCTGGATGAAGATGTCGACAAGTACTTTGCTGAACTGGAAAACGAATCCGCTGCCGATATCTTGGAAGAAATGGATGCCGACGATGCGATCGATATCCTGGAAGGACTTGATCAGAAGAAGGCCGATGAGATCATTTCTTTGATCGAACCGGAATCAAAGAGCGATATCGAACTGCTGAAATCCTATAAGGACAATCAATTCGGTTCTCTGATGACGACTAACTATATCACGCTGGAACATGGAATTGGCATCAAGGCTTCCATTGAACAGCTGATCGAAGAAGCCGAAGAGAACGACAATATCGAGACCCTTTACATAGAAAAAGACGGCCAGTTCTATGGCGCTCTTACTTTGCGTGATCTGCTGATTACAAAAAAGGATGAAGATCTGGAAGACAAGATCATCCTTTCTTACCCGTTTGTATACGATAAGGAAGAAGTAACGGAAGCGGCTATCGATACGTTGGCTGACTACTCCGAGGATTCCATACCGGTCTTAAGCAAAGAGACCGGCAAGATCGTCGGCGTTATCACATCCGCTGATATCGTTGAACTGATCAATGAGGATGAAGAAGAGGCCAAAGAAAGAGCCGTAACGAAAGAGAAGGAAGAAAAGAAACTGAATATTTATCAGACGATCGCTTTCTGTCTGCTGCTTCTGCTGGCGCTGAATACCATCTTCAAGGTTCTGCCTTCCTATCTTTATCTTGAACTGTTTATCGTGATCGTCGCTGTAGCTTTGCAGCTTTTCGGTCATATGAATGAACAGAAACGCAGAAAAGAAGGGGTTTAAATGTTTTTCTGTTGAAAATTTTTCACAGATGGCATATTATATTAGAGTATTATAGGAGCGAGTGATCGCTCCTTAATTGTTGTTTTGGAGGATTATGGATCTAAGTAGAGTTAAAAAGTCGTTAAAGGAGTTTGTTGAAGAGAAAGGCATGAAGCTGTTCGAGGTGACGTATCACAAGAAAGATGCGACACTGAGCGTTCTGCTGGATGAGAAGCTGAACATGGATGAACTGGAGAAAATCTCTCAGGAGATCTCGGATCATCTGGATCGGTTCGATGATGAGTTCGATGACAACTACCTGCTGGATGTTTCTACGGTCGGTGTTGAAAGACCGATCAGGAATGAAGAGGAACTCCTGGAAGCCATAGGTGCATATATCTATGTCAAGACAAAGGAGAGAGAGTACTACGGTACATTGAAGTCTTTTGAAGAAGGAACTCTGCTTCTGGAAACAAAAGAAAAAAACAGAACAAAAGATGTTTCCGTAGACTACAGTCAGATTAAGAGAATACGTTATGCCGTACAGTTTTAAAGGAGAAGGGTTATGAGTGGCATTAGTTTAAAGAATAAGAACTTTATCGATGGAATGAGGCTGTTTGAGGAAGACCGTAAAGTCGATCCAGAATTTGTTCTGGAGACGCTGAAAGAAGCGATCGCCAAGACTTATCAGAAGCACATCGATGCACCGGAAGCGATGGTCAGAGTCTCTATCGAAAAGAACGAGATGCATGTCTATCATCAGCTGATGGTCGTGGACGACGATACGGAAACATTCGACGAGACACTGGATATTCTGCTTTCTGAAGCAAAGAAGCTCAATCCGGAAGCCAAGTCAGGCGATATTATCGAGGAAGAAGTCGATTTCAACGAGATCGGCAGAACTTCGATCAACGTAGCCAAGCAGATGCTGAAGCAGAGGATCAAGGAATACGAGAAACAGCGCGTCTACGATGAATACAAGGATAAGGAATACGATCTGATTTCCGGCATTATCAAGACGATTGAAGATAAGTTCATTCTTGTCGATATCAAGAATACGATCGGTATTCTTCTGAAGTCGGAACAGATTCCCGGCGAACAGTACAAGGAAGGCCAGAGTATCCGCTGCGTCATTAAGGAAGTATCCAAGAACTCGAAAGGTTCTCAGGTCGTTTTAAGCAGAGCGGATGCGATCTTTGTCAAGAGACTGTTCGAAAAGGAAGTTCCGGAAATCGCTCAGGGTCTGGTTGAGATCAAGGCGATCGCCAGAGAAGCCGGCGAGAGAACGAAAATGGCTGTCTACTCAAGAAACGACGACGTAGATGCGATCGGCGCATGTATCGGTCCTAGAGGATCCAGAGTACAGGCAGTCATCGGCGAGATCAAAGGCGAGAAAGTCGATGTTTTCGAATGGAACGACGATATCGGTGAACTGGTCAAGAATGCCCTGGCTCCGGCTGATGTCAAAGCCTGCTTCTACGCAAGCCCGATGACCGATCCGGAACTGACGGAAGAAGAGATCGCTGAAAAAGAGAAATACTACAAACGTCCGCTGGTTGTCGTTGTCGACGACGACAAGCTTTCTGTTGCCATCGGTAAGAGAGGCAAGAATGCGAAACTGGCCGTAAAGCTTACGGGCAGAAAGATCGATATCAAGACGCAGAGCGAGATTGAAGAGCTTGGTCTGGATGTCGATCAGCTGGTTGCGGAATTCAAGGAAGATCAGATCCGTATCGCCAAGGAAAAGGAACAGAAGAGATTCCTTGAACTGCAAGAGGAAGCAGCCAGACGTAAGGCTGAATTTGAAGAAGAGCTGGCAGCCAACGATACGGGATTCGATGAGACGACGATTGCGGAGATGGATAAGGACAAGATGGAAGAGATCGTCGATATTCCATCCGAAAGTCTGTCTGAGAAACCTGAAACCGCTGTTGTAGAAACGAAGGAAGAAACAAAAGAAGAAGAGAAGGCTGCAGAAGAAGAGACTGTCAAGGAAGAAGAACCTGTAGAAAAGCCTAAGAAACAGCCTAGAAAGCCTCTTACGCCAAAACCTGAATACAAATCCAAGTTCGAGGACTTCGCCGATGCTTCCAAGAAGGAAGAAACAAAGGTTGAGACCAGAAAACGTAAGAAGAAGGATGATGAAGACCGTAGAGTAAGAGCTGAAGATCTGGAAAAGAAGGAATACGACGAGAAGTTCAAGCCGGTTTATTCCGATGAAGAACTGGAAGAGATTGAAGCTCAGGAAGCGGAAGAATTCGAGAATTCATGGATCAATGACGATGATATCGACTTCGATGAATACGAGGATTACTACGAGGAGAACTAAATGAAGAAGATCCCGATGCGCAGATGTCTGGCAACGAATCAGTCTTTCCCGAAAAAAGATCTATTGCGTATTGTGAGGACTCCGGAAGGGGAAGTCAAAGTGGATCTGACAGGAAAACTCAACGGCAAAGGTGCATATCTTTCCAGAAACATGGAAGCCCTGCAGATTGCCAGAAAGAAAAAGGTTTTTGACCGTGCTCTTGAAATAGAAATACCCGAGGAGATCTATCAGGAGATCGAAAGGATCATCAATGGATAATGTCCTGCAGCTTCTTGGCCTGGCATACAGGGCCAGGAAGACAGTGCTGGGAGAAGAAGTCCTGAAGCAGATAAAAAAGGTTAAGATCCTTTTTATCGCTTCAGATGCTTCCGAAAAGAGCAGGGAACGCTATGAGAAGAAGTGCAGTTTCTATGAAATACCGCATATCGATCGCTTCGATGGATCGCAGCTTTCCGAAGCTCTCGGCAAGCGTAACGTGAAGTTCGTCGGAATAACCGATCAGGGTTTTGCAAGGACACTGCTGAATAAGATTTAAGAAGGAGGAATGCCATGGCTAAACAGACGTACAAGAAACATCTCAATAAGAGACCAAAAAACACTCAGCCGTACGAAAAGAAGTCTGAGGAAAAAGTTACTGCGATCACTTATCAAGAGGGTATCACCGTCGGAGATCTGGCAAATAAGCTGAAGAAGAATTCCGGCGAGATCATTAAGATTCTATTTATGCTTGGCAAGATGGTTACGATCAATTCAACACTGGATGACGAGAATGTTGAACTGGTCTGTATGGAATTCAATGTAGAAGCGACAAAAGAAGAGCCGCAGGAAGATGAAACGCTTTTTGATACAGAAGAGGATGATCCGAATGATCTGAAAGAGAGAGCTCCGATCGTTACGATCATGGGCCATGTCGACCATGGCAAGACGACGCTGCTGGACTATATCAGAAAATCCAGAGTTGTTGAAGGGGAATTCGGCGGTATCACACAGCATATCGGTGCTTATCAGGTGGAAGTCAACGGTAAACTGGTTACCTTCCTGGATACTCCGGGTCATGAAGCCTTTACGGCAATGCGTGCCAGAGGAGCAAGCGTCACGGATATTGCGATCATTGTTGTCGCAGCGGATGACGGCGTTATGCCTCAGACGATCGAAGCGGTAGACCATGCAAAAGCTGCAGGCGTACCGATCATTGTCGCAATAAACAAGATGGACAAGGCCGGAGCCAATCCGGATAAAATCAAGAACGCCATGGCGGAACTGGGCCTGATGCCGGAGGAATGGGGCGGAGATACGATTTTCGTAGAGTGTTCTGCGAAAACGGGCGAAGGTGTCAAGAATGTTCTGGAGACGATCCTGGTCGTAGCGGAAGTAAGGGATCTTAAAGCCAATCCGAATAAACTCGCTACCGGTACAGTCATTGAAGCCAAACTGGATAAAGGAAGAGGTCCTGTGACTACTCTTCTGGTACAGAACGGTACTTTGAAACAGTCCGATTCCGTCGTCGTAGGAACATGCTACGGCAAGGTTCGTAAGATGACGTCTGATCTTGGCAAAGAGATCACGGAAGCGCTCCCTGGTACGCCGGTTGAGATTATCGGTCTGAACGATGTACCGGTTGCCGGAGACAACTTCAAGGTCTTTGAAAACGATAAGGATGCCAGAGCGGTAGCCCAGGCCAGAGCCAGAGCCCGTATCGAGAAAGAAAGAAACGCTACAAGCGCCATGACTCTTGATGATCTGAAGTCCCAGATCGATGCCGGAGGCGTCAAGGAGATTCCGGTTATCGTCAAGTCGGATGTTACCGGTACTGCGGAAGCTGTCGCTTCATCGCTCAGCAAGATCGATGTGGACGGCGTCAAGGTCAATGTCATTCGTAGAGCTGCCGGAACGATTACGGATTCCGATGTCATTCTGGCTTCCGTATCCCATGCGGTAATTTACGGTTTCAATGTCAGACCGGATGCCAACGTAAGAAAGAAAGCTCAGGACGAAGGTGTCGAAATCAGACTGCACAACATCATCTACAAAGCCGTAGAAGAGATGGAAGCAGCCATGAAGGGTATGCTTGAACCTGTATATGAAGAAGTTGTTATTGGCCAGGCTGAAGTCAGAAAGACCTATAAGGTCTCCAAGATCGGTACGATTGCCGGATGTATGGTGACCGAAGGAAAGATCGTCAGAGACAGCAAGGTTCGTCTGATCAGAGACGGCATTGTCATCTATACCGGTAAGATCGCATCACTTAGAAGATTCGAGAATGATGCAAGAGAAGTTGCGGAAGGCTATGAATGCGGTCTGACGATCGAAGGATACAATGACATAAAAGAGCTTGACATCGTTGAAGCATTTGCCGATCAGGAGGTTAAAGCGGAGTAATGGCGAGAATCGACAAGATCGATTCGATTCTGTTAAGGGAGATCTCAATGATTATTTCAAAAGAGATCAACGATCCTAAACTGGGTTTTCCTACCGTTACAGAAGTAGATGTCGCTCCGGATATGAACAGTGCGAAGGTCTATGTTTCTTTTCTGGGAAAGAACTACATGAAAAGAGACGGGCTGGAAGCCTTAAGAAGAGCGAAGGGCCATATCAAGAGTGAACTGGCGAAACGGGTAAGATTAAGGAAGATTCCCGATCTGACCTTCGTTGTCGACGATACGCTTGACAAGGCCGACAGGATCGAAAAGATATTAAGCAAAGACAATGAACATTAAGGTGCTTTTGAGCGCCTTTTTTACAGGAGGAAAAGATGAATCAGAAAGAAGCGTTAAAGACTTACAGAGAGTTTAATGAAAAGATCAAGGCCTATACTCTGGTGCTAAGTACAACTGATATCGACAGATTGACTGTTGCGCCAAGAAAAGGAAGCAGCTACCGTAACAAGATGCTTTCCATCATTGAAGGAGAACTTTATGAGCTGCAGACGGATAAACGGTATGTCGATGCGATCCTGTACCTGTCGAATCTGGATCTGGGGGAGATTGCCAACAGGGATATCGCTCTGGCGAAGAAGTCGCTGGAAAACATCCTGAAATTCTCGAAAGAAGAAACCATGGAATACTCGCTGGCTATGATGAACAGCTACGAGGCCTGGTATGATGCCAAAAACAAGAACGATTACGGGATATTCGAAGCACATCTTCTGAAGCTTATCGAGATGTCAAGGAAGAGACTACAGAAGCGCAATCCGAAAATGCATCCGTATGATCTGGCACTGGATGATTATGAAGAAGGCATGAACAGAAAGAAATACGACAGATTCTTTTCCCTGATTAAAAAAGAACTGCTTCCTTTGATCAGAAAGATCGACAAGAAAAAAGACTTTATCGATGATTCTTTTCTGTATCTGTACTATCCGGCAGAAAAGCAAGCCATCTTCATGAAAGACATCATGAAACATATCGGCTTCTCTTCCGACTGGGGCTATATGGCCACCACGGAGCATCCTTTTACGGATTCCTTATCAAGAAACGACGTCCGTGTTACGACGGCTTATGATGAACACAACATCACATCGGCGATCTTTTCTTTGATCCATGAATGCGGTCACGGTTTCTATGAACATCAGATCGATCCAAAGTTCGATTCCTATCCTTATCTGCATCAGATCTCCTCAGGCATGCATGAATCGCAAAGCCGTTTCTTTGAGAACTATCTGGGAAGAAGAAAGTCTTTCTTTAAGCTGATATATCCGAAACTGCAGAAACTGTTTCCGGAGAATCTTGGCAACGTATCGCTGGATGACTTTATCAGAGCTGTCAACGTTTCCAGATGTTCTTTGATCCGGACCGATGCGGATGAGCTGACATATCCGATCCATATCCTGATCCGCTATGAACTGGAAAAAGAGATATTCGAAAACAAGATCGATCTGAATCAGCTTGACCGGTTATGGGATGAAAGATACGAAAAATATCTGGGCGTAAAGGCCGATAAACCGTCCGAAGGTATTCTTCAGGATGTACACTGGTCCGGAGCTTCTTTCGGTTATTTCCCGACTTATGCCTTAGGCAGCGCGATCGGAGCGCAGATCTTTCACAAGATGCAGAGTGATTTGGATGTTGATGAGCTGCTGGAGAAAGGCAGGTTCTCAAGAATCACGGATTATCTGAAGAAGAACATCCAGCACTATGGCGCATTATATTCATTTGAACAGATCTTGCTGAAGGCAATCGGTGAGGAATTCAATCCTCAGTACTATATCGATTATCTGAAAAACAAGTATATGGATCTATACATGATCAAGAAATAAGGTTCATAAAGTACGATAACTGATAAGCCGTATACGAATAAAAAAAGCTCTCTTATGAGAGCTTTCTGTTTGAACTATTTGCTTTTATTAGCAGGTTTCTTTGCCGTTTTTTTGACTGCTTTCTTTTCTTCCTTCTTAGGAGCGTGTTTAATTGCAGCCTGAGCGGCAGCCAGTCTGGCGATTGGAACTCTGTAAGGCGAGCAGGAAACGTATGTCAGTCCGACTTTATCGCAGAATTCGATAGAAGCAGGGTCACCGCCGTGTTCACCGCAGATACCGAGCTTGATGTTCGGACGGGTCTCTTTGCCAAGTCTGACAGCCATCTCGACCAGTTTGCCGACACCGTGCTGATCCAGTCTTGCAAACGGATCCTGTTCATAGATCTTGGCATCATAGTATGAGCCTAAGAACTCGCCGGCATCGTCTCTTGAGAAACCGAAGGTCATCTGCGTAAGGTCGTTTGTACCGAAGGAGAAGAATTCAGCTTCTTTTGCGATCTCATCCGCAAGCAATGCGGCACGAGGGATCTCAATCATTGTACCGACATGGTATTCCAGGTTTGCTTTTGCCTTCTTGATTTCATCATCGGCAGTCTTGACAACGATATTCTTGACATATTTCA
>JAFONG010000177.1 GCA_017418585.1 Erysipelotrichaceae bacterium
GGTATGAAATATGAAAGGCAGAAAATGAAGAAAAAGTATATAATATGGTTCTGTTTGTTTCTGGTCTTAGTTTCCGGATGTTCGAATTCCATGGAAGACGAAAAACAGGAAACGGACAAAACGGAAACGGCAGAGAAAAACCACAACGAGGAGAACCTTGAGATGAAACTGATTATCAGTGATACAGAAGTACCGGTAACATGGGAAGACAACGATTCCGTAAGGGCGATCATGGATATGATATCGGACCGGCAGTTGACAGTACAGATGTCCATGTACGGCGGTTTTGAGCAGGTCGGTGAACTCGGTCAAAGCATTATCAGGGATGACAGACAGATCACAACCAGTCCCGGTGACATCGTTCTGTATGCGGGAAACAGTATCGTGGTATTCTATGGCTCCAATTCCTGGGCTTATACCAAACTCGGTCACATCGATCTTTCAGACGATCAGTTGAGGGACCTTCTGGGAAATGAAGACGTTAAGATAACGTTATTCAGATAGAATTCTATTTATAGAAATTTAAAAGCATCCATGGATATATTAGGAAATATCGGTGGATGCTTTTTAATGTGTTGTTTGTCTTTTCTTTGAAAGGAAACTCAATGACGCCGCTTACCTGACGACAAGATCCTCCAGTTTTTTGTTTTCATTCAGAACATTCAGATCGATGTATGTTTCACCGCCCGTATATCCTTCCAGCTGACCTCTGTTGAGATACTGCCAGATATACCAGTCGTCCCTGTAGTTCCAGCTTATAGGCGTATACAGGCTGGAGATTCATTTCCTGAATCCGTCAAATTCTCCCTTCAGGTATTTCTCATATATGTCTGGCCTTGTGTAGATCAACGGTTTGACTCCGTATGCTTCTTCAACGGTTTTCAGAAATATGTTCAGTTCTCTTACGACATCTTCTTTTTCCGGCGGATTCTCTTCCTTGTCTCCGTAGTATTCCACATCAACTACCGGAAGCAGTCTACCCCTGATATCCGCACCTACGGCATTGATGAAGTTCTCCGCCTGGGTCTTTCCGGCACTGTCGTAGGAAAAGAAATGATACGCTCCGGAAAGCAGCCCGGCTTTTCCGGCGTTCTCCCAGTTTTCCTGAAATCTCGGGTCCTGCATGCCGCTTCCTTCGGTCGCCTTGATATAGATGAACCTGATGTCCTGCTGTTTCAGTCTGTCCATGTCGATATCCGCCTGATACGATGAAACATCGACGCCGATTATGCTGTTTCTTTCATCTACGAACCATCTGTTGATGAAGATCTTCTTCTGTTTCGCCAGAATAAAGACTGTCAGGTATATGGCTGAGAGTATTATTATCAATATGGTCAGTATGAATACAAGTCTTTTAGTGATTTTTTTCATATTCTGTATCCATTATACTGCACGGAAACATCCTGGATGAAGACGAGAATACTCCTTTTAAACCGCAGAATGAAAACCGAATGATGTTCTGCGGTTTGTATCTGCCTTTTTAAGTGCCATCAGAAACTGCAGTCTTATTTCAGGTAAACGGACCATTTCCGCTTTTCATTAATATCCGGTTTTTTACATTTTCTTTACAAATATAAAATCATTTTTCTGTATATTATTGTTAAGATGATTTACTGTGTTGAAGACGATCGTTCGATCAGAGAACTGATCACATATACCTTGAAAATATCCGGATTTGATGCTGAAGGGTTTGAGAATGCGAAAGACTTTTTCGCTGCGCTTGAAAAAGAGGTTCCTGAACTGATTCTTCTGGATATCATGCTGGAGGGCAAGGACGGACTGCAGATTCTTAAGGAACTGAAAGAAAACGACAGGTTCAGGGATATTCCGGTGATCATGGCTACGGCCAGGACCAGCGAATTCGATAAAGTGATAGGTCTGGATTCCGGGGCGGACGATTATCTTGCCAAGCCGTTTGGCATGATGGAGATGGTTTCGAGAATAAAGGCGGTTCTTAGAAGAAGCCGGAAAGAATCAGGAAATCAGATCATCCGGTACAGAGAAATAGAAATAGATAAAACGAAGTATTCCGTCAAGGTCGATGGCAATCAGATCGATCTGACGCCGAAAGAATATGATCTGCTGGTGTGCCTGGCCGAGAATCCCGGCATCGTCTTTTCCAGAGAACAGCTTCTGGACAAGATCTGGGGTCTTGACTACCTTGGAGAATCCAGAACGATCGATGTCCATATCAATACATTGCGCAACAAGCTCGGTTCCTTGGGGAAATACATCATCACGATGCACGGCATAGGCTACTGCATGAAAGAGGAGAGCAATGGCTAGAAAGGTTTTTGAAAGCATTCTTTCCGTTGCGATCATGGTCCTTCTGGTAACGGCTTTTTTTATTGTCAACGAGATGTATCGGAGCTTTACGAATTCGCAGCTGGAAGTACTGCAGGGTCAGGCAAAGATCATCGCCTACGGCATCAACAAGGACGGACTGCGGTTTATCGATCAGCTGGACGATGCCGACTACCGTATTACGATCATCAATGAAAAGGGCGATGTCATCTATGACAACATCGACAACGACATCAACACGATGGATAACCATCTCGACAGGGAAGAGGTCATCCAGGCTTTTGCGGAAGGCTACGGCAGCAGCATCCGTCAGTCTTCCACATTGATGGAGAGATACATCTATACGGCGATCCTTCTTTCTGACGGAAACGTCGTACGTCTTTCCAGTACCTATCCTTCCATCTACCATTTTCTGATGCTGATTTCCCAGCCTCTGCTGGTGATTATTCTGCTGATTATCCTGGTTTCGCTCTACATTGCCTACAAGCTGGCCAACAGGATCGTTCAGCCTCTGAATGAGATCGATACGGACATGCCTGATCAGGTTCCTTACAGTGAAGTCAGGCCGATCATGGAAAAGCTTTCGGCGCAGAAGAAGATGATCGAATACGACAGGGAAACGTTAAGAAGAAAACGTCAGGAATTCGAGACGATCACCGCAAACATGAGTGAAGGTCTGGTTCTGCTGAATAACGAAATGATCGTCGTCGATATCAACAGGAGCGCGCAGATGATCCTGCAGACCGATGAAGACGTGATCGGCAGAAAGATTTCAGAAGTCAAGAACTACGACAGACTGTCTTCGCTGTTTGAAGATGCGCTGCTGGGACACAGAAGTTCCAATAAAGTGAAAATCAGCGGAAAAAGATATGATGCCGAAACAAGTCCGGTAGAAATGGATAAGGAAGTCATAGGCGTCGTTCTTTTCCTGTTCGACGATTCTTTCAAGGAAGCCAATGAAGTCATCAGGAAAGAGTTCGCTTCCAACGTATCCCATGAGCTGAAGACTCCTTTACAGACGATATCCGGCTATTCCGAACTGCTGAAAAACGGTTTCGTCAGGGAAGAAGATCAGGAAGAGTTTGCGGATAAGATCTATCTGGAATCGCAGAGAATGATGAAGCTGATCGAAGATGTCATCAAGCTTTCCCATCTTGACAACGACGAGCTTCAGATCAGGAAAGAGAAGATAGACCTGAACGAGATCTGCGCCAATGCGGTAGAAACGGTCAGAAAAGACAAGATCGAAGATATCGACATCATTTATGAAGGTGAAGCAGCCACAGTCTACGGCAACAGGGAACTGATCGAAAGTATTGTCTTCAATCTCTGCGAAAACGCGATCAGGTACAACGTGGAAAACGGAAAAGTGTTCGTGAAGGTCTTCTGTGATGACGATTCATCTGTTCTGGAAGTGAAGGATACCGGTATCGGTATCGAAAAGAAGGATCATGAACGCATTTTCGAGAGATTTTACCGCGTCGACAAGAGCCGATCCAAGAATACCGGAGGAACGGGTCTGGGACTCTCCATCGTCAAGCACGCCTGTATCCTGAACAATGCGAAAATCGAACTGGAATCAAAGCCCGGAAAAGGGAGTACGTTCAGAGTTGTTTTCCCTAAGGCATGATTTACATATTTTTTACAATTAACTGATATTGAATTAAAACATGTTTTATATGGTAGATCCGGGAGGATCTGCCTATGAGTCAAATAGAAATAATAGAGCATCTGCTGGAACTGACTGCCGGCATCGGCGTATATCTGATCGCCTTTAAGATGATCAGCGGCAATCTGGAAGCGGTCAGTTCAGACAGACTGAAAAAAACATTTGCAAAGATCTCCGACAGCAAGATCATCGGTCTTTTTATCGGTATTGTCGCAACCGTTCTGATACAGAGTTCCAGTGCTGTCACAGTCATGACGATCGGTTTCGTGAATGCCGGTATTCTTTCTCTGACCCAGGCTGCGACTATTGTTTTCGGCGGCGAGATCGGAACGACGGTCAGCGGCCAGATCGTCGCCCTGGGACTGTTCAATTCGGAAACGGTCGACCTTAATATCCTGTTTTCATCGATGGCAGGACTGGGAGTCGTCCTGTCTTCACTGGCAAAAACAGACAATCTGAAGAAAACGGGAGAGATCGTCTCCGGTTTTGGCATCCTGTTCATCGGCCTTGGGCTGATGTCTTCTTCGATGCGTTCCTTTGCGGAACTGGACAGCCTGAAGGTCTTCCTTTCCCAACTGAACAATGTTGTATTCCTGACCGCGGCAGGTGCCATCATTACGGCAATCATCCATTCTTCTGCGGCCATGACTTCGATCGCGATTACCATGGTTGCGACCGGACTGATCAGCCTGGAACAGGGCATCTACATCACCCTTGGCGCAAACGTGGGAACCTGCTTCACGGGAGCGATGGCGGCAATGTCGAGCAACACCAACTCCAAGCGGACCTCTGTGATCCAGATGATCTTCAATACCGGAGGCGTCCTGCTGGTGCTTCTGATCGATCTATTGATAAAGGGATTAAGCTCAAACACTCTTTCAATCGGATTTCTGTTTGACCGGATGTTCCCGGGAACGCCGCATTTTCAGCTGGCGATGTTCCATACGGTATTCAATATTGTCTCCGTTATCATCGTTCTTCCTTTGACCGACCTGCTCGTATCATTATCGAAGAAGATCATTCCAGACAGTGATGAGGATCTGGAAGGCGAAAGATTCTACTATATCGATGAAAACATGCTGTCGACACCGGCGATTGCCGTTTCTCAGGTCAAGAAAGAGATCGTAAACATGGCCAGGATCGCCATGGAAAACTTTAACGATTCCATCGCCTCGATCATCGATTTAAAGACCGACAACATCAAGAAATTCAGAAACAACGAAAAAGAACTGAACTTCCTGAACCAGGGACTGGTTGAATATGTCGTAAAGCTCAGCGGCCTGAGCAACATGAGCCGGAAGGACCATCAGTATCTGAGCTCAACCTACAAGACGATCGCAGACATCGAAAGGATCGGCGACTACTCCGAGAATATCATGGAGTATACGGAAAACCTGAAAACATTCAACGAATCACTTTCCGAGGATGCGAAGGAAGAGGTTAGAGAACTGTCCTCACTGATAAACAAGCTTTATGAACTGACCATGGATGTGTATGAAGACGGAAACAGGGCTACCTTCGTGAAGTCCATGAAGATCGAGGAGAAGATTGACGATCTGACGCAGAAGATGGCGAAAAATCACATCAAGAGGCTGGGTAAGAACCAGTGCAGTGTAGAAGCAGGAGCGCAGTATCTGAAACTGGCGAGCGATGTAGAGAGGATCGGAGATCACCTCATCAACATCAACGACAGGGATTACGAGGTATCACACTAAAGGAGCGGCAGAAATGTATAGATTTATTTGGAATCAGATAAACAAGATGGAAATTGACAGAAAAACGAAGCAGAGGGTCTTTATCTCTGCAAACGTCACCCTGTATCTATTGATCGGAATACTGTGCTGGTATCTGTTCGGATTGAAACTGTTTGGAAGCAATATTTCGTGGTTCATCAGTTTCGTCGGTTATCCTGCGGTACTGCCGGGATTTGCGGGCAGCATATTCGCCCTGTTTAAGATAGATCAATAGGCCGGACTTTGGGGCGTTCAGAAAGGAGTTTATGAAGAAAGCTTCATGTTTGAATAAAAACATCTCCTTTAATTCGCACCAGACATGACGGGATTGGCAAGAGTTTCCTATCACAATGTTTATAAACAGGACCGAAACGGTCCTGTTTTGATATAATGATAAAAAGAGAAGTGCGAATGCTGCAGTTATTTAAAAACCATGCGTCATTCTGAACTATATCAATTACGGTCTTATCCTGCTTCCGTTTCAGATGTTTGAATACCGGTAGTCATGGCTTGGCTATTCAAGGAGACAAGAATATGAAGAAAAAAACAGTAATCATTGCCAATATCATCATTGTGCTTGCCATATTGGCTTTTGTCGTATTCTACTCCAGATCTGAAAGCAGGACTTCTTACCAGAGGCAGCTGGAACATTTTGAAAACACCACGATCACAATGGGACGCGTAACGGAGAACTATCTGGAAGGCGAACAGCGGATCTGTGATGTATGGGCACAGTATATCAACAGCAAAACCATGACCATGGAAGAGGCGGAAGAGTATATCCGCGCTTCCCATGTGCTTTCAAATACTTCTGCGCACCTTGTTTCCCTTGATACGCTTACCGGCCTTTCTACGCGTCCTAAACAGGGAACGGATGACGATTATGCCGTTTCGTATGAACGGCTGGGTCTTCTGGAGGATGTGGACTGGATCGATGAAGTCGGAGAATCAATCAACATCACCCGCGCTTTCACCAATCCGATGAACGGCGAACAGTCGCTGGCCTTCTGCAACAGAGTTGATCTGTATGATCCGGAAAACAAAACCTCTGAAGCTGCAGTCCTGCTGCGGGTAGTACCTGTTTCGGAGCTTGAAGAGAAGTGGGTTTTTCCGCAGGTGGAATTTGTCAATGCCGAGCTTTCCATGATCGACGCCGACGGCAATTACATCCTGAAAGGTTCCAGTTTCAAGAACTCCAGTTTCTTTGAGTTCTACAAATCCTATAATCCAACCGATCCCGCATCGTCGAAAGAACTGTTCGATCGTATCACTTCATCGACAGGTTCCGTTTCAATGACCGATTCACATGGACAGGAGTGCATACTTGCCTTTACTCCTGTTTCTTCAACTGCCGGATGGACATTGCTGAGCATTGTGCCGGCTATGGATCTCAGCGCGAATAAAGAAAACTGGCTGCTGATCGGAATCGTTTCTGCCGGTTTACTGATTCTGTTCCTCTTCGACATGTTCTATACTCTTTACATAAACAAGCGTCTTCAGGTTGCGGCCAGGGAAGCCGAATCCGCAAATAAGGCAAAGACCGATTTCCTATCCACCATGTCACACGATATCCGTACGCCTATGAATGCGATCATAGGTCTTACGACCATTGCCGAGAAGAATCTTGGAGATGTGCAGTCGACTGGAGAAAGCCTTCGGAAAATCAGTCTTGCCAGCAATCACCTGCTGACGCTGATCAACGACATTCTGGATATATCCAAGGTTGAGAGCGGAAAACTGAAACTGAGTCCGGTAAAGTTCTCGATTGTGGAAACGGTCGAGAATCTTGTCAACATCTCGCAGCCGATGATCAAGGAAAAGAACATAGAATTCAGCTTCCATGTCAATCAGATGGAAAAAGAATATCTGTATACAGACC
>JAFONG010000006.1 GCA_017418585.1 Erysipelotrichaceae bacterium
ACCGGTGCTCTTTCATCAAAACGTCTCTGGTTCTCCATCGTACAGGCGATCTCCAGATTCGGATATTTTCGTAAATCGGGAATGCATTCGCGGATCCTTTCCGGTCTCTTGGTGATGCAGAAGAAACGGCAGTCGCTTCTTTCTGCGATCATGTCAAGCACATCCCGACGCCACTGATCCGCTTCTTCAATAAAGAAATCGGAAGAAAAGCACAAGGCGAAAACGCTCCCCGAAGGATAACGGTACTCCCCTTTCCTGTTTCTTCTGACAGGAAGATCAAAAGATCTTGTCTTGTATACGACATTGCTGTTCTTGCCGATCGATTCATCCCGGCGGTAGACGTAGCAGTGCAGACATCCTTCCGACTTTTTATGACAGCCGTGCCAGCAGTTGTAGGTAATATCCATACTTCTATTCTATAATGTAGAAAAGGCAGGTACATTATGAAAACTTCAGCATTTCTTAAGAAATACTACATTGACCGTTCCAATGCCCAGTCGACAAAATGGGCGAGAGGCAGAAAAATGAACTGTCTTCCGATGTGGGTCGCCGACATGGATTTCAGATGCGATGAAAGAGTAACGAAAGCGCTGAAAGACTTTATCGCAGCAGGAGACTACGGCTATACCAATCTTCCGGAAGACTACTATCAGGTATTCATCAACTGGCACGAAAAGAGAAACCATGTTCATTACCAGCAGGATTGGATCCGCTTCACCAGAGGCGCCGTCAATGCGATGTATCAGGTCATTCATTCTCTGAGTGAAGAAAAAGATGCGATCATGATCAATACGCCGCTGTATCCTCCGTTCAAGGCGACGATAGAGCGATGCGGAAGAAAAGTGGTTGAATCCCCGTTAAAATATGAGAACGGCTATTTTACCTTTGACTACAAGGACATCGAGAAGAAGTTCAAAACGAAAAACGTAAAGATGCTGATGCTTTGTTCTCCGCACAATCCGCTTGGCCGGGTATGGAAGAAAGGCGAACTGGAAGAACTGTTCGAACTGTGTCGCAGATACAACGTTCTGGTTCTGTCCGATGAAGTTCATTCCGATATCATCATGCCTGACCAGGAATTCATTCCTGCGCTTTCTTTGAAGAAATATCAGAAACAGACCGTTTCCATCATTGCCGCATCCAAGAGCTTCTCGCTGGCTGTATTCTCTCATTGCCACGTCCTCATTCCAAACAAGAAGCTCAGAGACCGTTTCATCCGCTACCAGCAGGAAAACAACACCGCATCCTCAAATGCCTTCAACGCTCTTCCTACCTACTACAACTATATTTATGGAGAGGAATGGCTGGATGCCGTAAACAACGTCATCTTCGACAACTACCATTATCTGAAACAGAAACTGGGAGACTACATGGAAATGACCAACCTGGAAGGATCCTACCTGCTGTTTCTGAATCTAGGCAGCTACAATACCTGCAAGTCGGCTGCCGACTGTCTTATTGAAGAATGTCACATCCTGGCAAATCCGGGCGAAAGCTTCGGCAAGGGATATGAAAACTGGGTCCGCCTCAACCTGGCAACTTCCCCAGATAACATTAAAACGGCGACAGACAGCATTCTGAAGCTGATCAGATCAAAAAAGAAATAACAGCCAAGCTGTTATTTCTTTTTTCTTAACAACGGTAAATAGCAGATTCCCAGCAGAACAAATGCCAGGACGACGATTATCGCCAGATAGAGGTGCCACTGCCACAGTTCCGTAAGATGCAGGCCGATCGGATTCTGGTAGGTAAAGAAGAAGTTCGGCCAGAAATCGACATGCAGAAGCTCCCCGTTCAGATAGGTCGGTGAAGCGAGAATGGAATTGACATACAG
>JAFONG010000178.1 GCA_017418585.1 Erysipelotrichaceae bacterium
CAGCGTTGCTGCAGGCGATGCGATCGCTGAATTCAGATTCGAAAAAGTCTGTGTCGATTCTGATGTCAAAGAAACGACTATCGAAAGAAACAGAGAACTTGATTTGAGCGAAGAAAATGAAGAAACGCTGAAAGGCATCGGCCACGACTGGTATTTCATCGGCTGGAACTGGGAAGCGGACGAACTGGCATATGCCGAATTCAGATGCAGAAGGGATAGTTCCCATGGAATCAGCAGAAGAGCTGACGTGACCGTTGATAGAACGGAACCGACTGCCGACAGGGCAGGAAAGATCGTCTATACGGCAAGAACAACTTTCGAAGGAGTCGAATATGTGGATTCCAGGACAGTCGTTCTGCCTGCTACGGGTCACAACGGTCAGGTACATGACTATGAGTTCGTAGGATTCGAATGGTCCGAGGACGGAACAAAAGCAACCGCCGTCTTCAAGGATCTGACGACCGGTGAAACGATCAGGATCGATGCACAGCTGTCCAAGACGGAAACTCCGGCAACTTATGATGCCGAAGGAAGCATCGTTTATACTGCCACAGTCGAATACAACGGCAAGACCTATACCGATTCCAAGACGATCGTTCTGGAAAAGCTCGACAAAGAAGACGACGGAAAGGATGATCCGACAGTCATCGATGATTCAGCAACTCCGCAGGCAGGACCGGACAACGGCAGTAAGAAGATGTCGATACTGGATGCGATCTTTGTTATCGCAACGCTTGGTACCGCTATCTATCTAGCGTTCAAGAAGAATTATCTTGGACTGATTCTTGCGGCGATTTCAGCGGTTGTCTTCTTCCTGACGCAGGGATTCGGCAACGGAACGGTATTCGCCGACAAGTGGTCGATCCCGATGGGCGTACTTCTGGCAATTGCGATTCTTCTGGGACTGATGAAAAGAAGAGACGACGAAGAGTAGATAATCGTCATAAAAAAGAAAACAGGGCCGTAATCGTTTTATGGCCCTGTTTTATGTTTCTGTGATATGCTTGTATCAAATGAAAAAGACATTGATGTTGATCATAATGCTGCTTCTGGCTGCCTGTACAGCCGGAACTCCGGAAAAAATGGAGAATCAGATCTCGGAACTGACCGGAACGGATGAAGTGGAGATCGGTTCTTTTCTTGCGGAAAACTACAGCGGCGATGACGCGTTTTCGGTTGGAACGGGAATAAGTACGCTGGATTTAAACGATGCAGAGACGATAAACCTCTATCCGGTCTATGTCAATGACAGGCTGGCCGCTCTGGCTGTAAAAGACAAGACCTTCAAGTATATTACGGATGGCGATCTGCTGAACTGCTTTGAAGATGACGATGAGTATCTAATCGTTAACGAAGGATCCAACATCGTTTATGTCGCAAAAGACAAGACCGTACTTCTGCATGGAGAAGCGGGATATCTTGAGGAGAAAGAAACGGAAGAAATGCTGAAGAAGATCAGATCATCCATCAGTTCGCCAAATCCTTTGGGAAAAGAAAGAAAAACGCTGGTGGTTAACAAATCAAAGGACGATACGACAAAAGACGGAAGGTACCGCAACGACCGGATCATCGTATCCTTCAAGGAAGGGGATACGGTAAAGATGATCGAGGATTTCGAACAGTTCTGCGGCGGAAAAGCGCAGTCGGGCGTCAATACGTCAAACATCTATATTTTCGTGTTTGAACCGCTTAGCGATAAAGATCTCTATGCCTTGCTGGAAGAAAGCAGGGGTCTGGAATACGTTTCCGGCGCTTCCCTGGATCAGAAACATGAAACAAACGGCAATTCCGGCAGTAAAGCGACATATTAGGCATATTTCCGGGAAATAATTTGAATAAAAATCATTGAAAACAGCTGGAAAAACAATGAATTCCGGCTGTTTTTTCATATTTTTATAGTTATTTCTGAAACACCGATAAGCGTTGAACATGTGATACGCGAAAAACCCAGTAAAATGGCCGTTTTTCGATAAAATGATGTTGAAAAAACAAGAATAAAATCATATAATATACGAGCGCTCGCGAAGATATGGGAGATTGCTGGCACACGGATTCCTGTGGAATTGTGTGACAACCAGGGAACTCGCATGGAGCGGGTTATCCGTAAGGATTAATGGAATATAGGAGGAAAATTTCATGGCAAAGAACAACGTAAGAATCAAGTTAAAGGCTTACGAACACAGATCACTGGATGCTGCAACCGAGAAGATCGTTAAGGCTGCGGAAGACGGTGGTGTGAAAAAGGTCATCGGACCTATTCCGCTTCCTACAGAGAAGCAGATCGTAACTGTACTGAGATCCGTACATGTCAATAAGGACTCCAGAGAACAGTTCGAAATCAGAACGCACAAGCGTCTGATTGAAATCATTGGGCCTAGCGCTAAGACGATCGATGCCCTCAGCCGTCTGGAACTGCCTAGTGGTGTAGATATTGAAATCAAATTGTAAAGAAAGGTGACATCATGAAAGGAATACTTGGAAGAAAACTTGGCATGACACAAGTCTTCACCGCCAACGGCGATCTGATTCCTGTAACCGTGATCGAAGTTCAGCCGAACGCCGTTCTTCAGAAGAAGAGCGTCGAGACAGACGGCTATGAAGCTTTACAGCTCGGTTATGAGGATAAGAAAGAAGCTCGTGCCAGCAAGCCTGAATTAGGCCATGCGAAGAAGGCTGGCCTGGGTCCTAAACAGTTCATCAGAGAAATCAGAAGCGATGAAATGAACTACGAAGTAGGACAGGAAGTAAAAGCAGATATCTTTTCCGCTGGTGATATGGTAGACGTTACCGGTATCTCAAAGGGTAAAGGATATACGGGAACAATCAAACGTTATCATGCGCATATGATCAACGAAACGCACGGTGCAGGTCCTGTACACAGACATGTCGGATCATTGGCTACGACCGGTAGAAACAACGGACGTATCGAAAAGAATACACCGATGCCGGGGCATGACGGAAGTCTGAAGACTACCAATCAGAACCTTGAAGTCATAAAAGTAGATGCTGAAAAGAATTACATGCTGGTCAAGGGCAATGTACCGGGACCTAAGAGGGGTCTGGTCATGGTCAAGACGACCAGCAAGAAAGTAAAACACGTAGAACCTAAGGTTTTACTGGGCAAGGAGGCTGAATAATCATGAAGTTAGATGTAATGGATTTAACTGGAAAGAAAGTCGGCAACGTCGAAGTCGCTGATTCAGTCTTCAACTGCGAAGTGAACGAACAGGCGATCTTCGATGCAATACTGAGACAGACAAGTTCATGGAGACAGGGCACCCATGATACAAAGACAAGAGCGGAAGTATCCGGCGGCGGCAAGAAGCCGTTCAGACAGAAGGGTACAGGTAGAGCAAGACAGGGTAGTACGCGTGCTGTTCAGTACAGACACGGCGGCATCGCCTTCGGTCCTACGCCTAGAAGCCATACCTTCAAGCTCAACAGAAAAGTCAGAAGACTGGCACTGCGTTCCGGTCTGACGCTCAAGGCAAAGAGCAACGATCTGCTTTGCATTGACAACATCAAGATGGATGCCATCAAGACAAAAGAATTCGTCAAGATTCTGAGTGCTCTGGGCATCGAAAGAAAAGCGCTGTTTGTTGTAGATTTCGATGAAGATTTCGACAACGCCTACATGAGCTTAAGAAATCTGAACAACATCGTCATGGTTACGGCTGAAGGCCTGAACATCTATGATCTTCAGAACGCCAACAAGCTGGTCATGACCAAGGCGGCAGCAGTCAAATTAGGGGAGGTATTAGGTAATGAGTAACGCTAGAGACATTATTATTCGTCCTCTTGTAACAGAAAAAACGATCAGATCTCAGGAAGCCGACAATACTGTCGTATTCGAAGTAAAGAAAGGCACCAACAAGATCCAGATCAAACAGGCGATCGAAGAGATATTCAATGTGAAGGTTGAATCCGTGAATGTCGTCAATCAGAAGCCTAAGACCAAGCGTATGGGAAGATACGTTGGCAAAGCGAACCATTTTAAGAAGGCGTACATCACGCTGAAAGACGGTTACAAGATCGATATCCTGGCGGATAAGTAATCGGTCGAAACTATCGGAAGAAATATGCTATTTCCGGATAATTGCATAAGGAGGAAAGAATACAATGGCTATTAAGAAATACAAGCCTACAACTCCTGGTAGACGTGGAATGACCACTCTTACCTTCGAAGAGATCACCAAGACGGCTCCTGAAAAGAGCCTGACCGTATCTCTGATGAAGACCGGTGGCAGAAACAATACAGGAAGAATTACAACAAGACATCACGGCGGCGGACACAAGCAGCTGTATAGAATCATCGATTTCAAGAGAAACAAGGATGATGTACCGGCAACCGTGAATGCGATCGAATACGATCCAAACAGAAACGCGAATATTGCCTTACTGTTCTATGCGGACGGCGAAAAGAGATATATCATCGCTCCGAAAGATCTGAACGTCGGCATGAAAGTCGTTTCCGGCCCTAAGACCGATATCAAGGTCGGCAACTGCTGTGAAATGAGAAACATGCCTGAAGGTACCATCGTACACAATATCGAACTTAAGCCTGGCAAGGGCGGTCAGCTGGCTAGAGCAGCCGGCGCAAGCGCTCAGATCCTGGCAGTCGAAGACAAGTACGTTACCGTCAGACTCGCTTCCGGCGAAATGAGAAAGATCCTGGCGAATTGCCGTGCTACGATCGGTGTTGTCGGCAACGAAGACTACACACTGGTCAACTGGGGCAAGGCCGGCAGAAACAGATGGAAAGGCATCAGACCTACAGTCAGAGGTTCCGCAATGAACCCGATCGACCACCCGCATGGCGGTGGTGAAGGCAGATCGCCTGTAGGACGTAAATCACCAATGACACCTTGGGGCAAGAAAGCCATGGGTGTTAAGACAAGAAAGCACAAGAAAGCTTCTAACGATCTGATCGTAAGAAGAAGGAATGCTAAGTAGAAAGGGGAAGAAAGATGAGTAGAAGTTTAAAGAAAGGCCCATTCGTAGACGAACACCTGATGAAGAAGGTTGAAGCTCTGAATGCCGCCGGCAAAAAAGAAGTGATCAAGACCTGGTCAAGAAGATCTACGATCTTCCCTGCGTTCGTTGAACATACGTTCGCCGTATACAACGGCAAGGAACATGTTCCGGTATATGTTACAGAAGACATGGTCGGACACAAGCTCGGCGAGTTTGTAGCGACAAGAAAATTCGGTGGCCACGGTGCAAACGCCGATAAGAAGGCATAGGAGGAATTATGGCAAGAAAGAAAGTTGAAGAAACAGTTAAGCCTGAACCTCGCGATGTTAAGGCTACCGCCAAGACGGTCAGAGTTACGACCAGAAAGGCCAAGCTTGTTCTGGATCTGATCAGAGGCAAGGACGTCAAGGAAGCCATGGGCATCCTGAAACTGCTGCCTAACAAGGCTGCAAGGATCTCCTACAAGGTCGTCAAGAGCGCTTGCGCGAATGCGACGCACAACTTCCAGATGGACGAAGAAAAACTGTATGTTAAAGAGTGTTACGCAAACGAAGGCATTACGCTGAAGCGTTACATGCCTCGTGCGAAGGGTTCCGCTTCACCGATCATGAAGAGAACCAGCCACATCACTGTGGTCGTAAGTGAGAGATAAGGGGGAGAACAATGGGTCAGAAAGTAAGTCCGGTAGGATTAAGAGTCGGTGTCATCCGTGACTGGGAGTCCAGATGGTATGCCGAAAAAGAATACGGCGATTTATTGCTGGAAGACGTCAAGATTCGTGAACTTATCTTAAAAGACTGCGCTGATTGTCTGGTATCACGTGTTGAGATCGAAAGAAGCAAGAACCGTGTCGTTCTGATCATCAGAACAGCACGTCCGGGTATGTTTGTTGGATCCGACGGTTCCAAGATCGAGGAACTGAAGAAGAAACTGGCCAAGCTGACGAACGGCAAGGATATCAGCATCAACATCGTTGAAGTTGCCAATCCTGATCTGGATGCCAGACTGGTTGCGTTAAAGATCGTTAAGATGCTGGAAGAAAGACAGTCTTTCCGTACAGCGCAGAAACGTGCCATCCAGCAGACAATGAGAGCCGGAGCAAAAGGTATCAAGACTTCGATCGGCGGCCGTTTAGGCGGTGCCGATATCGCCAGAAGCGAAGGATATTCAGAAGGTTCTGTATCGCTGCATACATTACGTTCCGATATCGACTACGCCTGGGAAGAAGCCATGACTACCTATGGCAAACTGGGTGTTAAGGTATGGATCTGCAGAGGCGAAGTGCTCCCTGGTGAAATGGTCAAAGAACCGGAAAAACCAAAGACAATGGGCAACCGTCCAAACAGAGACAGAAGACCTAGAAGAGACGGAGCAAGACCTGGCAGACCTGAAGCTGCTGCAGAAGCACCTGCAGAGCCTAAGGAAGCGCAAGCCGCTCCTGCAGAAGTAAAGGAGGATGCTGAATAATTATGTTAATGCCAAAAAGAACTAAGTATCGTCGTCCTCATCGTTTGAGTTGGGAAGGCAAGTCGAAAGCCGGCAGAGAAGTCGTATTCGGCGAATACGGTCTGGTTGCTCTGGAAGGCGGCTATGTCTCATCGAATCAGATCGAGGCAGCCCGTGTTGCCATGACCAGATATATGAACCGTGGCGGTCAGGTCTGGATCAAGATCTTCCCGCAGATGGCGAAAACAAAGAAACCTCTGGAAGTACGTATGGGATCAGGTAAGGGTGCTCCTGAAGGCTGGGTAGCAGTCGTTCAGAAGGGCAGAGTCATGTTCGAAATCGGCGGCGTTGATGAAGCGGTTGCCAGAGAAGCGTTGAGACTCGGCCAGAACAAACTGCCTGTCAAAGCGAAATTTGTAAAGAAAGGTGAATAGTTATGAACATTAAGGAAGTTAGAGAAAAATCTTCAGATGAATTAAAGAAAAGTCTGGAAGAGATGAAAGTCGAACTATTCGACCTTAGATTTGCCAGAGCTACTGGTTCCATCGAGAACCCGATGCGTATCAGAGAACTGAAGAAGTCAATTGCCAGAGTATTGACTGTACTGCATGAAAGAGAAAGCGAAGTAAAGGAGGGTTAACAGATGGAAAGAACAACACGTAGAACGTTAACGGGTGTCGTTACTTCGGATAAGATGGACAAGACGATCGTCGTTGCCATCAACGAAAAGAAGAGCCATCCTTTATATGGTAAAGGAACAAAGTTTACCAGAAAGTTTAAAGTACGTGACGAAAACAATGAAGCCCATGTCGGCGACACTGTTGAGATCATGGAAACCAGAAACCTGAGCAAGGAAGTTCACTTCCGCCTGGTGAAGGTTGTTGAAAAGGCAGTTGTTCTGTAAGGAGGACCGATATGATTAGTACTGAGACTAGATTAAAAGTTGCTGACAATACCGGTGCGAAAGAACTGCTGGTTATCCGCTGCTTAGGCGGTTCAAGAAGAAAATATGCGAACATCGGCGATGTAGTCGTCTGTACCGTTAAGGACGCTACTCCTGGTGGAACGGCGAAAAAGGGTCAGGTCGTAAAGGCCGTCATCGTTAGAACGAAGTACGGTCTGAGAAGAGAAAACGGTTCCTTCATCAAGTTCGATGACAATGCGGCTGTCATTATCAAGGAAGATAAGACTCCGCTGGGAACGCGTATCTTCGGCCCTGTAGCCAGAGAACTGCGTGATAAGGACTATACGAAGATCGTGTCCTTAGCGTCAGAAGTATTATAGGAGGACAACTATGAAAATCAAGAAAGGTGACAAAGTAAAAGTTATCGCTGGAGATGACAAGGGTGTTGTTGCTGAAGTAGTAGCTGCACTTCCTAGATCCAACAGAGTTATCGTTGAAGGCGTCAATGTCGTCAAGAAGCACAGCAAGCCTTCCAACGCCAACCCTGACGGCGGAATCATTGACAAGGAACTGCCGATCAGCGTTTCCAATGTAAAGCT
This sequence comes from Erysipelotrichaceae bacterium, assembly GCA_017418585.1. GTDB lineage: Bacteria > Bacillota_I > Bacilli_A > Erysipelotrichales > Erysipelotrichaceae > Colivicinus. Next base: position 7,924 of record JAFONG010000178.1, read on the forward strand.
TGTCGACGGCAAGAAAGACAAGAAGTCGGCAAAGAAGAATGCAAAGGGGGCTAAGAAGAAATAATGAATCGTTTACAGGAAAAATATGTAAAAGAAATCAAACCCGCACTGATCAAGAAGCATGCGTATTCTTCCGCCATGGAATGCCCTAAGGTAGCCAAGATCGTCATCAACATGGGTGTTGGTGAAGCCGTATCCGAGCCGAAGCAGCTTGAGGATGCAGTAGCCGATCTGACAATGATTTCCGGACAGAAGCCGATCATCACCAAGGCCAAGAAATCCATCGCCAACTTCAAACTGAGAGAGAACACGCCGATCGGCTGTAAAGTTACGCTCAGAGGCGAAAGAATGTACGACTTCCTGGACAAGCTGATCAACATCTCCTTACCGAGAGTGAGAGACTTCAGAGGCGTCAGCAATACCGCTTTCGACGGAAGAGGAAACTACACTTTAGGTATCAGGGAACAGATCATCTTCCCGGAAATCGAATACGATAAGGTAAGCAAGGTTCGTGGTATGGATATCGTTATCGTTACCACTGCCAAGACAAATGAAGAAGCCAGAGAACTGTTAACGGAACTCGGCATGCCATTTGCGAAGTAAGAAGGGAGAACACATGGCAAAGACATCAATGAAAGTAAAAGCACATCGTCCTGCTAAGTTCTCTTCAAGGGCTTACACAAGATGTGAAAGATGCGGAAGACCGCACTCTGTATTAAGAAAGTATAAACTGTGCCGTATTTGTTTCAGAGAACTGGCTTACAAGGGCCAGATCCCTGGCGTCAAGAAGGCCAGCTGGTAAAGGAGGGTAATGAAATGAGTTTTACAGATCCGATTGCTGATATGCTTACTAGAATCAGAAACGGCATCAGTGCCGAACATGATACTGTAGTGATTCCATCCAGCAAGATGAAAATCGAAATTGCCCGTATCCTGAAGCAGGAAGGCTACATCGACAACTACAGCGTTGAAGGCGACACAGCGAAAGACAAGATCATTACGATCGAACTGAAGTACGGACCGGACAAGCAGAAAGTCATTTCCGGTCTCAAGAGGATCTCTAAACCGGGTTTAAGAGTGTACGCGAAGAGCGACAGCGTTCCAAGAGTACTTAACGGTTTGGGTATCGCAATCATATCTACATCAAAGGGCTTAATGACGGACCGTGATGCGAGAAAAGCGCATCTGGGCGGTGAAGTCGTTGCCTACGTGTGGTAATTAGAATAAGGAGAAATATATGTCACGTATCGGTAATAAAACGATTACCATTCCTGCCGGATGTGAAGTAACTGTATCCGACAGTAATGAGGTGACGGTAAAGGGTCCTAAGGGAACTCTATCACGTCAATTCAGCCCGCTGATCGAAATCAAGGTCGAAGGCGCTGAAGTAAACTGCAAAAGAGCAAATGAAGCTAAGACAACAAAACAGCTTCATGGAACGACAAGAGCACTGCTGCACAATATGATCGTCGGAACGACGGAAGGTTTCAAGAAGACGCTTGAGATCGTCGGTATCGGCTACAAGGCAGAAATGCAGGGCAAAGTGCTGAACCTGAGTTTAGGTTATTCACACGATATCAATTTTGATGTAGAAGACGGACTTACGATTGAAACGCCGAATCCAACGACGATCATCGTATCCGGCATCGATAAGCAGAGAGTAGGCGAAGCTGCCGCTCAGATCAGAGGCTTCCGTAAGCCTGAACCTTACAAAGGCAAGGGTATCAGGTACAAGGGTGAAAAGGTTGCCCATAAGGAAGGCAAGACGGCTGCGGCTTAATAGTGGGAAAGGAGTAAAGATATGTATTCTAAACAGGATAAAAACAAGGCACGTCAGAGACGTCATGAACGTATTAGAAATAAAGTTATCGGTACTGCTGAATGCCCACGTCTGAACGTATACCGTTCAAATGCCCATATTCATGCGCAGATCATCGATGATGAAAAAGGTAACACTCTGGTTTCCTGTTCATCTGTTGAACTGAAACTGGAAAACGGCGGTAATGTGGAAGCCGCCAAGACAGTTGGAACGAAACTTGCTGAGAGAGCTTTAGAAAAGGGAATTGAAAACGTATGCTTTGACCGCGGCGGATATATCTATCACGGCCGTGTGAAGGCGCTTGCTGAAGCAGCTAGAGAAGCTGGCCTGAAATTCTAGGAGTTATACTATGGAAAATACAAACAAAGATAACAAGAGAGAAAACAGAAGACCTAACAACAACAGAAGATTTAACAGAGAAGTTAAAGAATTCGAAGAGCGTGTCGTTCAGATCAACCGTATTTCCAAGACCGTCAAAGGCGGACGCAGAATGAGATTCGCTGCGATCGTGGTAGTCGGTGATAAGAAGGGCAGAGTAGGTTATGCTTTAGGCAAGGCAAATGAAGTTCCTGATGCAATCAGAAAAGCATCTGAAGCAGCAAAGAAAAACGTTAAAAGAATTCCACTGGTAGATGGTTACAGAACCATTCCGCATGCAACGACAGGCAGATACGGAGCAGGTGAAGTCGTATTAAGACCGGCTGCTCAAGGTACCGGTATCGTTGCCGGCGGCGTCGTTCGTGCCATTCTCGAACTTGCAGGTGCAACCGATGTCATTACCAAGTGCGTCGGTTCGCGTACGCCTATCAACCAGGTACATGCGACAATGAAGGCCTTAACGGAACTGAAGACTGTCAATTCCGTTGCCAAACTGCGTGGCATGAAGGTTGAAGAAGTACGATAGGAGGTGTCTTATGAACTTACATGAAATGAAATACAACGAAGGTGCAAGACACACGACAAAGAGATTAGGCAGAGGCCAGGGCTCGGGCCAGGGCAAGACTGCCGGTAAAGGCCACAAGGGTCAGAATGCCAGATCCGGTGGCGGTGTTGCGATCGGTTTTGAAGGCGGTCAGACTCCGTTCTTCAAGTCCATGCCGAAGAGAGGCTTCACCAATTTCAACCGTCTGGAATATGCTGTAGTAAACCTGACTGAACTGAATCGTTTCGACGACGGTACTACGGTTACTCCGGAACTGCTGAAACAGGCAGGTATCGTCAGAAAGCAGCTGGACGGTATCAAAGTACTGGGTAACGGAAAACTGGAAAAGAAACTTACTGTTTCTTGCCATAAGATTTCCAAGAGCGCTCAGGCTGCTATTGAAAAGGCAGGCGGAAAAGTTGAGGTGATCTAAGTGTTCAAAACATTCATAGATTTTCTCAAAAACAAGGACATTAGAAAGAAACTGCTTTTTACGCTGTTTATTCTGTTCATCTTCCGTCTGGGATCATCCATTCCGGCTCCGGGAGTCAATACTCAGATCATTAAGCTGAGTGCGAACTCCCTGCTGAACATGATGAGTATCCTGGGCGGCGGATCCATCGAACAGATGTCTATCTTCTCTCTGGGTGTAGGACCGTATATCACTGCCAGCATCATCATTGAACTGCTGGCCATGGATATCATTCCTGCCCTGGCGGAGATGGCTAAATCGGGTAAGAAGGGCCGTCAGCAGATGGACCGTATTACCAGATATCTGGGTGTCGTCATGGCACTGGTACAGGGCTACTTCATTGTCCAGTATCTTGACAGGGCGTATGCCGGCTACAACTTTATCGATAATCCGGGATTTACTTCTTATCTGTATATTTCCGTTATCTTTACCGCCGGTACGATGTTCCTGCTGTGGCTGGCTGATCAGATCACATCAAAGGGTATCGGAAACGGTACTTCCATGATCATCTTCGCCGGCATCGTTGCGGATATGCCTACGACTTTCAGGACCGTCTACGAGACCTTCCTGGGAGAGAACGCTGTTTCCAAGCTTGGCATGGGCGGCTTCATTGCCTACTGTGTCATGTATGTGGCGATCATCGTTCTGGTCGTACTGATGCAGATGTCGGAAAGAAGAATTCCGATCCAGCAGTCTTCTTCAAGAGCTCTGAACAAGACCAAGGGCGATCTGAACCATCTGCCGCTGAAGATCAACTCTGCATCCGTTGTTCCGGTCATCTTTGCGTCATCCCTGATTCAGGGTCCGCAGATCATCGCTTCCTGGGTCAACCAGGACGCCTACAACTGGCTGCAGAAGATCTGCGACTTCACCAGTCCGTGGTTCCTGTGCTTCTATGCTTTCCTGATCATCCTGTTTACCTTCTTCTACACCAATCTGACGATTGATCCGCAGAAGATGGCAGACGATCTGGGCAAGAACGGACAGTACATTCCGGGCGTCAGACCCGGAACCGAGACTAAGAACTATGTTTCCAAGGTTCTCAACAGGATCACTGTTCTGGGTGCTCTGCTGCTGACTTTCATCGCCATTCTGCCGTATGTGGTATCGAATCTTACCGGTCTCTCGCAGCGTGCTGCGGTTGGCGGTACAGGTATCATCATCGTTGTCGGTGTGGCAATGGATACGATCAAGCAGCTGAAGTCTCAGCTTACTTCAAAGCAGTATAAGAGTTTTGTCGGAAAATAGGAGGAAGGAAATGAATCTTCTGATAATCGGTGCTCCCGGTGCCGGTAAAGGTACGGTATCGGATCGAATCATTAATGACTATGAACTGGTTCACGTTTCGACGGGCGACATGCTTAGAGAAGCGGTAAAGAACGGTACACCTGTCGGTCTGCAAGCCCAGGGCTACATGAACAGAGGCGAACTTGTTCCGGATGAAGTCATTCACGATATCATCGTAGAAAGGCTTTCCAGGGACGATGTGGATGCCGGATTCCTGTTCGACGGTTATCCTCGGACAAAGAATCAGGCTGTCGATCTGGACGAGATCCTGAAACAGCTGGACAAGAAGGTGGACTGCGTCATCGATCTGGACATCGATGATGAAGATCTGATCAAGAGGATCACAGGCAGAAGATTGTGTCCTGACTGCGGCGAGATCTACAACATTTACTACAAGCCTTCCAAGACAGAAGGCATATGTGATAAGTGCGGTGGAACGCTGATTCAAAGAAAAGACGATAATCCGGACAGTCTGAAAGTCAGACTGGAGGAATATCACAAGAATACTCAGCCTGTAATTGAGTATTATGAAAAGATGGACATTGTCAGACATGTGGATGCTTCGATGTCGAAGGACGAAGTGTATGACAGTGTGAAAAACATCTTAGAAGGGTTGTACTAATGATTTCAATCAAGTCTCCGCGGGAAATCGAACTGATGGACATTGCCGGCAGTATCGTCGCCAAGGTTCACAGAAAGATGGCTGAGATTATCCGACCAGGTATTTCAACCTTAGAGATCAACCGGATCGCCGAGGAAGTGATCCGCGAGAACGGTGCTACCCCGTCATTCAAAAACTATCAGGGTTTCCCATGTGCCGTATGCACGTCGGTCAACGACATGCTGGTGCACGGGATCCCTGATCATACGATCCTGAAAGACGGCGATATCAATACCGTCGACGTGGGAGCCTGCTACAAGGGCTACCACGGTGATTCAGGATGGACCTATACGGTGGGAAACGTTACCGATCCGAAAGTACTGAAGCTTCTGGAAGTGACTGAGAAGGCTTTGTACATCGGACTGGAACAGGTAAAACCGGGTAACCATGTAGGTGATGTGTCCAATGCCATCCAGACTTATGTCGAGTCGTTCGGATTC
>JAFONG010000179.1 GCA_017418585.1 Erysipelotrichaceae bacterium
TGGATATCCATGTGGTCGCTTGTCAGATTGTTGAAGACGGCTGTCGAAAAATGAACCTGATCCAGTCTATGGGTCAGAAGTCCTTCCGAAGATGCTTCAAGTACTAAAACCCTGCAGCCGAAGTCGACCATTTCTTTCCCGATCCTGAACAGCTCATCAGACTTCGGAGTTGTCAGATTCAGACTGGAATTGCTGATCTTTTCTCCATAGTAGTAGCCCATCGTTCCTATATAGCCGCACTTGTCAAAATGAGCGACCAGTGAACGGATGATCCAGGAAATCGTCGTCTTGCCGTTTGTTCCCGTGATGCCTATGGTATTCATCTTTTCAGTCGGATAATCATAGAATGCGTTGCAGAAAGATACATAAGCCTGTATTGCATCTTCTACTTTGATATAGACGATATCTTCCCTTCGGTTTTCGATCTCGTCGGTATAAACGATAGCGATTGCCCCATTGTCGATCGCCTGATCGATAAAACGGTGACCGTCGTTGATTTTCCCTTTCATCGCAAAAAAGATCGAATCGGGATTCTTTTTTCTTGAATCAAACATGATCGATCTGATCTCTTTGTCTTGATCGGTATCAAATACTTTCTTAATATTCATAAATCATCTTCTCATAGAAAATATGCAGCCTATCTCGGACTGCATATGCTTCTTCTCTTGGAGAAATAATCTTCATCAAAAATCAGATAGGATATTTTTATCGTATTCTGAACATAGTTGTTCGTTTTCATGACCTGATTATCGTCAGGCGCGTTATTCGGATCAGCAGGAGTGAACTTCTCGGTTGTGGCATCATAAACGCCTGTTTCGTTCAGCCAGTTTCCACTTGGAAAGATAACCGTATTGTTTCCGTTATAGGCATCGACTCCCATATAAAGTCTTGGATCGTAATTCAAGTCAAATAAATTGGCAATCGTCGGAACATGATCCAGTGTTGAACAGTAGTTGTAGTTGACGTTCTTCTGTGTGCCTTTACAGTAAATGACGAAAGGTGATCGATACTGTCCGTATTCTCCTTTTCGATCAGGATTGATCCATTGCGTATATTCCATGATCCTGTCGTATGGAGTATCTCTGTAACTGATCCAGTAAGGACGATGGTCGCAATAGAAACAGATTACCGTATTCTCGGCGATTCCCTTTTCATCAAGGTAATCAAGCAGAACCTTCATGCCGTTATCAAAATCCATGCATTTCGACATGTAGCGTTTATAGTCGTAAGGCCAGTCAGGATGTACTTCGTTGACTTCCTCCAGATAATAATCTCCCCAGTAAGAAGACTCATCATAAGGGAAATGCATGACGGATGTAATGATATCGCAGAAGAACCTGCCGTTTGTTTCTTCCATGTGCTTGATGGCCTGTTCGATCAGCATCGTATCGGACTGCCATCCGTTGGTATGCTTTATGGAAGTATCCTGCCAGATGTCATCGATATCGTAGAATTCGTCCACGCCTAAAGCCGGCAGAATAGTCTTGCGCTCGTAGAATTCGTCTCGCCAGTTGTGCAAGCCGAAAGTCTTGTAGCCCTTGTTCTTGAACAGATACGGAAGAGCTTCATAGAACTGAATGCCTGCGACATAGTTAGGCGTACATACATTCACATACGGGAAGATTGACGTATACGATACAAATTCCGATTCACCGGTAGCGCAGGAATACACAGGCGTGTAGTGATTGTAGAACGTCAGTCCTTCGTTGTACATCTTGTATAGAGTCGGGGTCAGTTCCTTGTCTATCATCATGTAGTCGCCGGCTTCGACCATGAAATAAATGAA
>JAFONG010000180.1 GCA_017418585.1 Erysipelotrichaceae bacterium
AAAGCAGCTGATCGCCGTCTTCTCCCGGATAGTAGTAGATATAGTCGTAGACATCGCTTTCGCCTAGAACCACGATCGTCTGTCCCTTCTTGCCTATATACGAATGCAGAAGCGTTCTGTAGCAGCTGATCTGACGGCACACCTTTCCATCTTCCGGTTCCGTAAAATCGCTGATCTCATATCCGGCAACATTGTCTTTCAGTAGAGCTACGATCCTGCCGTCCGAAAGAGTTTCAATTTCCAGAGCGTTTTCCGCATCTTTGACATAGATCGGCGCATTCAGATGAACGATCACGAGAGTCAGAAGGATCGCACCCAGCAGAAATCCTGTAATCAGGCTCCGGATCTTCTTCTGACGGATCGCCTTCTTCAGCAGCGACAGCAGATCGGCTGTATAGGATTCTGTCTCGTTCTTACTGAAATCCTTCGTTATGCGTTCCCCTCTGAGCAGTTCCGCAACAGAAACATCCAGAGCATCCGCTATGCTTTCCAGGGAACCGATATCCGGAAAACCCTTCCCCGTTTCCCAGCGCGATACCGCCTTATCCGATACATGCAGAAGATCCGACAGCTGCAGCTGCGTCAGATCTTTTTCTTTTCTAAGTTCACTGATGAACTTTCCCGTTTTTTCACTGTTCATAAACAAGACCTCCCAAGTTCAAGATAGTCTTTCTCTATCCCCGTGTCACCCTATGAATCGTAGAGTTTCCTGTTTTTATCCGTAACGGCCTTCAATATATTATTATGAGCTAAATATCCGGAAATAATGCTAAAATGAATTTATATAGGGGGTAAAAGTATGAAACTGATACTAGCCATTATTTCTACAGATGATACAAAAGCCTGCATCTCTGCCCTGAATAAGGCATCCTTCCAGGTAACACGTCTGGCTACTACCGGCGGTTTCCTTTCATCCGGCAACACTACACTGCTCATCGGATGTGAAGACAAGGAAGTCGAAAGAGCGATCGAGATCATCGGCAGCGAATCGCAGAGAAGAAAAGAAGCTGTTCCTACGACGATTTCTTCCGATATGTCCAATCTGGTTTCTTATCCGATTGAAGTCGAAGTCGGCGGCGCTACCATTTTCGTTCTGAATGTCGATCAATTTACAAAACTCTAAGAACTAGAAACCTAGTTCTTTTTTCAAAATGAAAGGATTCAAAGAGGGATTTAAGACCGGAATACCGATCGGACTGGGCTACTTTGCTGTAGCCTTTTCACTCGGCATCGCAGCGGCAAAAGCGGGTCTTAGTCCTTTTCAGGGTTTTCTGACTTCTTTTCTGGCCAATGCTTCGGCCGGAGAGAATGCCGCCTTCATTGCGATCAGGGAGAGCGTTCCCTACATCCAGATGATCCTGATTACCCTTGTAAGCAATATCCGTTATGTTCTGATGTCCTTCGCCTTGTCGCAGAAGATCGATCCCAAAGCCGGCATGCTTCATAGACTGCTGCTGGGATTCTATCTGACGGACGAGTATTTCGCCCTTGCGGTCTCTCAGGACGGGTGTTGCGATCCTTACTACTCCTATGGTGCGATATCGTTTGCCGCACCCTGCTGGGCGCTTGGAACAGCCTTCGGCATCCTGATGGGACAGACCCTGCCTTTCAAGATCGTCAGTGCCTTGTCGGTCGCCCTCTACGGAATGTTTCTGGCCATCATCATCCCGCCGGCCAAGAAACAGAAAACGATCGCCGCTCTGATCGTCATCAGCTTTTTGTCCAGTTATCTGCTTTCTCAGTTTACTCCCTTATCCGAAAGCACGGTAACGATCATTCTGACAATCGCCATATCTTCACTGGGCGCCATCCTGCAGCCTGTCAAAGGAGAGATCCATGAAGAATAGTATCTACATATACATCCTGCTGATGGCAGTCACCGTCTTCATCATCCGGGTCCTTCCTTTGACCCTGATCAGAAAGCCGATACAGAACCTTTTCATCCGTTCTTTTCTATACTACGTCCCATATGTCACCCTTTCCGTCATGACCTTTCCGGCCATCCTCAGGGCTACGGCCAGTCCGGTCTCCGGAATTATCGCCCTGATCCTGGGAATGATCGGTGCCTACAAGGAACTGGGACTGTTTAAAGTCACGCTGATCTGCTGCATCAGCGTACTGCTGCTGGAAATGTTTATCTGACAGGATAATTCATAACATACAAGGAGGAAACACAATGGAAATCACCAAGGACATCCGCTACATCGGAGTCAACGACCATCAGGTCGATCTGTTCGAAGGACAGTACAAAGTGCCTAACGGCATGGCCTACAACTCTTATGTCATTCTGGATGAAAAAACCGCAATCATGGATACCGTAGATCAGCACTTTACCCATGAATGGCTGGATAATCTGCAGAATGCCTTAAACGGACGTCAACCCGACTATCTGGTCATCCAGCACATGGAGCCTGACCATTCCGCCAACATCGCCGCATTCATGAAAATCTATGACAAGACGGTCATCGTATCGTCACAGAAGGCTTTCGACATGATGGAGAACTTCTTCGGCACTTCCTATGAAGAAAGAAGAATCGTCGTCAAAGAAGGAGACAGCCTTTCTCTTGGAAAACATGTCCTGAACTTCGTTGCCGCGCCGATGGTACACTGGCCGGAAGTCATCATGACCTACGACAGTTATGAACGGGCTCTTTTCTCGGCTGACGCTTTCGGCAAGTTCGGCGCTTTGGATGTCGAAGAAGAGTGGATCGATGAAGCAAGACGCTACTACATCGGCATCGTCGGCAAATACGGAAAACAGGTGCTCTCTGTTTTAAAGAAAGCTTCTTCCCTGGATATTTCCATGATCCTGCCTCTGCACGGACCTTTCCTGTACAAGAATCTGGGATACTATCTGAACCTGTATCAGACCTGGGCATCGTATGAAGCGGAAAAAGACGGCGTGGTGATCTGCTACACTTCCGTATACGGTCACACCAAAAAAGCCGTGGAGCAGCTTGCCGAACAGCTGAAGAACTTCAACGCTCCGGAAGTAAAAGTCTATGACCTGGCCAGAGACGACATGTCGAGTGCCGTTGCAGATGCGTTTGCCTACAGTAAGCTGGTTCTGGCTACGACAACCTATAATGCGGACATCTATCCGTTCATGAAAGAATTCATCCATCATCTGACGGAAAGAAATTTCCAGAACAAATACATCGGTCTGATCGAGAACGGATGCTGGGCTCCTCTGGCAGCCAAGACGATGAAGGATCTGCTGGCCAATCAGCCTAACCTGACCTTTGTCAATCCGGTCGTTCACATCAAGTCCGCATTGAACGATACAAACAGACAGGAGATCGAAGATCTGGCGAAAGTCCTGTGCATCGATTATGTCGCAAGAGATGAAAGCAGAGCCAACAAGAGCGATATGAAAGCTCTGTTCTCCATCGGCTACGGTCTGTATGTGGTTACCTCCAACGACGGCAAGAAGGATAACGGTCTGATCGTCAACACGGTCGCGCAGCTGACCGACAATCCGTTCAGAGTCATGGTATCGATAAACAAGGACAACTACTCCCACCACATCATCAGACAGACCGGCATCATGAACGTCAACTGTCTGAACATCGAAGCTCCGTTCAAGGTCTTCCAGCAGTTCGGTTTCCAGTCCGGAAGAAACGCCGAAAAGTTTAAGGACGAGAAAGAACTCCTCCGTTCCGACAACGGTCTGGTCTTCCTTCCTCGCTACATCAATGCCTTCTTCTCCCTGAAAGTTGAAGACTACAAGGATCTGGGAACGCACGGCATGTTTATCTGTTCCGTAACGGAAGCCAGAGTCATCAACAACGTCGAAACGATGACTTACACCTACTATCAGAAGAACGTCAAGCCAAAACCGGAAACGCAGGGCAAGAAAGGTTTTGTCTGCAAGGTCTGCGGCTATGTCTATGAAGGAGATGAACTGCCTGAAGACTTTGTCTGTCCGTTGTGCAAGCACGGTGCGGCAGACTTTGAACCGATCCAGTAAACGTGTAGAATATTGGTATGAAACGTTATTACATCATTTTCAGCGGTATTGTGCAGGGTGTCGGCTTCAGATGGAGGCTTCTGATGTCTGCCCAGCGTCTCGGTCTGACCGGCTATGCCCGGAATCTGTCCAACGGCAATGTTGAGGTTGAGGTACAGGGACACGGCGTCGATGCGTTCCTGGCCGATGCCTTAAAGGAAGACCGTTTCATTCAGATCTACGACTACACGATAAAGGAAATACCGGTCGTAGAAGACGAAAGAAAATTCGATGTAAAGTATTACTGAAACAAAAAAGACTTCCTATGAAGTCTTTTTCTATTGTCTGAACCGATACATGATGATGGCTGAGGCCATCCCGACGTTGAGGGAATCGATATTGCGCATGTCGATCTTCACGACCCCGTCCGCTTCTTCCATCAGCTGTTTCGAAACGCCGCTTCCTTCATTGCCGAGAATGAAAGCCATCTTTTCCGTGCTTTCAATTTCATGAAGTTCTTTGGTATTGTCCTGCAGTCCGGTCGCATATACGGCATAACCCTTCTGTTTCAGTTTCCTGACTTCCTGATAAAGATCCCTGTGGCAGATGTTTAAAGTGTAGATGCCGCCCCTGCAGGTATTGAGACACTTTTCGTTGTAGATATCTGCACATTCTTCGGAAAGGATCAGCGAATCAAATCCGAACAGCTGCGCTTCTTCCATGATCCTGCCGATATTCAAAGGATCCTGCAGATGATCAAGAATCATCACCCTGTTTCCGTAACTGTCTTTTTCTTCGATCATCTCAGATACGCCGATATAGCTCAGATCGTTTCTTTTGCTGATCTTGTTTAATACTTCCTGTGATACTTCCAGACTGTTCCTGAATTCAAAAGGAACCTCTCCGGCAAAGATCAGCTGTTTCAGGAAACCGTATTCCTTCGCCGTATTGATCATCTCCGGATCGCATAAAAGAAAAGAACTGCTGCGGTATTTCTTCTGATGCAGCTTCGTAAGTTCCTTTACCGTTTTATTCTCTAAGGAAGTAATCATTTCTTTCTCTGTTTGAACAGCAGTGTAGCGGTCACGTCAAGGGCGCCGCAGGCATTCAGGGCATTGCGGAAATCGGAACCGTAGGGAATATAGAGATATTCATCGCAAAGTTCCAGGAGTTCAGAACTGATTCCTCTTTTTTCTCCTCCCAGCATGATCAATGATTTCTGTCCGAAGCTTTCCTCAAAGATATCCTTTGAATCATCTCCTCTGTACAGACCATAGAGACGATATCCGTTTTCCTTGTGTTTTCTGATTTCTTCCAGGGCGTTTCCTGTGACTTTGACGTTCAGCATGTCATAGGCTCCGGCAGAAGACTTGAACAGCTGCGCTTCCATGCCGGAATAGTCGCGCTGCGAGAGCAGGACATTCATGAATCCGAAAGCATACAGGGTTCTCAAGGCATAACCGAGATTAAACGGATCTTCTATCCCGTCAAGATAGAAGATATCTCCATTGTCAAATTCATCATCCTTACGTGAAAGGACTTCAGCACCGACGCCTCCGTGGCTCTTTCCTTTCAGGTATTCCAAAAGCTCTTCCGGTCCCAGTTCCATAACCGGTATATCGTTCAGTCTGGCTATCTTACGAATATAGTTGAAATCCTTCGTCTTCTTTGTCTTGTTGATGTAGACTTTGGACACTTCTCTCTTTTTGCCGTTGATCGCAGCCTTGACGCTGATCGCACCCTCAATCGTCATTTCTTCTGACCTTTCTGAACATATCTCCTTCCGATGTCGCAAAAGGCATGCGGACATGCAGGATCTGCGTCGGCTTGTTGGCGATCTCTACCTCGTTCCAGTCGTCATCGAAAAGAAGCTGTACCTTGAAACGTTCGTTGTCAAGCTCCGGCCCAAAGACTTCGATCTCGTCCCCGCGGGCAAATACGTTCTTTACTTCGATCTCGGCCATATTCCTGATCTGGTCATAAGCTCTGACATAGGCGACATAATCATGGGTCACCCCTGCGCCGTTGACGCCGTAGAGATGCTTCGAACTGTCGCACTCTCCGGAGAGGAATCCATCGTCTGCGGGTCTGTTTTCCGCCTTGGAAAGCTCGTCGTCATAATATGCCAGCCTGTCCGGGCTCAACGAACCCTTTTCATATATTTCATCGATCATTTTCCGATAGGTCTTCACGACCTGACCGATGTAGTATTCCGATTTCATTCTTCCCTCGATCTTTAGGGATGCGATGCCGCATTTGATCATTCTCTCTACATAGGCCGATGCTCTAAGATCCTTGGAAGACATCGACATCAGACATTCCGGATCGGAAATCAGTTCATCGCCGTCGTACAGACG
>JAFONG010000181.1 GCA_017418585.1 Erysipelotrichaceae bacterium
GGATAGTTACAGGTTCGATTCCTGTTGGGGCCGCCACTTTGAATTGAGGACAGAAGTCCTTTTTTTTGTTGTTTTGAATGTGGATGATATTGGTCTTATAATGTGAATATGCGAAGGAACAGAAAAGATCTCCATCTGGAAAAGCTGAAAGGCGGTCTTGATCGCTCGGATTGCGAAAAGATCGATGCGTTTTTCGATGAGGTCACTGAGAGTATCGAACTTCCGATCCTGTCAAAGAGCCTTCTGATCGATCATTTCATCAAAGGTTTTGAATTCTATCTGGAAAAGGGCAGGTCTGTTGAAGAGGTCTGTGAGATCCTGGATGTGAAGAATCTGGGTTCTTTCTATATGGGAAACAATCGGAAGAATTATTCTCTGGATAATGCGGCGATCATCTATCCTCTGGGGATGAAATACGGACAGATGCCGATGTTCCGCCTTTCCGCGGAACTCAAGGAAGAGGTGGAACCGGTGCTTTTGCAGCTGGCGCTCGATTTTACGATCAAACGTTTCCCTTGTTTCTCGGCAGTCATAAAAAACGGTTTCTTCTGGCACTATCTGGAGTCGGTCAACAGTGTCTATCTTGTCGAGGAAGAAAAGGATATCCCCTGCAAACCGATCTCGATCATCCTTCGTTCCTACCGTTCTTTCCGTGTCCTGTATTACAAGAAGCGTGTCTCTGTCGAATTCTTCCATGTACTGACGGACGGAAGCGGCGGTATGACTTTTTTAAAGACGCTGATCGGCGAATATCTGCGCTTAAATGGGAAACAGATCCCATATGAAGAAGGCGTCCTTGACATCAATGAAGATGTGAAGGATGGAGAACTGGCCAATGAGTTCAAGAACGCCAAAGGCGATGCGTCTCTGTCGACGTTCGTGGATAAGAAATCCTTACAGATCGACGGCAGGATCATGAAGTCCCACATCAGCAGGATCGTTCATTATGAAATGGATGCATCAAAGCTCAATGAGACGGCGAAGTCTTACGGAGGCACGGTCACCGCCTATATCACGGCACTGCTGTTTCTTGCGGCAAAGCGCTGCATCAGTAAAAAAGAAGGGATCTTCAATATTCAGATCCCGGTCAATATGCGCAAATTCAACGGTTCCAACACCCTGAGGAACTACTCGATGTATTTCAATGCGTCGGAAGATATCGCGGACATCGGCGATAAAAGACAGCTGGTTCAAGACATCGATGCCCAGATAAAAAGAAAGGGCTCGGAAGAGATGATGAACCAGATGATGAAGACGACCGGCAAGCTGATCAGCTCGCTTTCCTATGTTCCGCTGTTTCTGAAGGTCCCGGTCATGCAGAATATCTACGGCTATCTGGGCAACAGCATCATCGGCCTGACCTTATCCAACCTGGGAAGAGTGAAGCTTCCTGAAACGATGAAGGATGAGATCTCGAAACTGTATTTCGTCATGCCTCCGGGCAAACCGAACCGGGCAACTTCGACACTGGCGACCGTGAATGATATCTGTATCTTTTCTTTCATGCGCAACAGCAATGATCCTTCGATGGAGAACATCCTGCTGAAACTGCTGGAGGAAGACGGCTTGGAAGTGTTTGTGGAAGGGAGCATCGAATATGAATCCTAAGATCATCTATCCGATCCCGGAAAGACTGGGATCCTTCTATAAGACGCTTCGTAACATTGCCCGTATCTTATTCATCGCGGCAGCTTTGATCTGTTTCCTGGTGAACTTCCTGGTCAAGGGAAAGGCGTGGTCTTTGATCGTCGGCTGGACATTGTTTTCCTTGTGGCGTCTCATCTTTTCACTGAAGCTGGTCGAATTCTCGATCTATTCCCACGCCA
>JAFONG010000182.1 GCA_017418585.1 Erysipelotrichaceae bacterium
GTCCGTTGGCAGAAGTTTCTTTTCAAGCTGATAGATATAGGACTGAAACCTCTGTTTCTGATCATCTTCGATCCAGTAGCCTTTATGAGGGTTTGAACAGACGAAAAGCTCCTCTTTATAAAGTTCATCGTTGATCGCAGCGACATTCTTTTTTACGGAACGCGAAGAGATCTTAAGCAGATTCCCAAGCTGGTCGGAAAAAAGAGAAGAGTTGCTGCTGATGAGATTCTTGATGATACGGATCTGGTTCTTGCTAAGTATAGGTGTTCAGTTTAGTTCACTTTAAGAATGAACAAGATTATCTATAAACGATTATATGCCGGATAAAATGAAGCTGTAAATAGCTGATAAGCCAAATATTCATTGTTTTAAGGAGGAGGAAAAAATGGCTGATTACAGAAAGACTGCCGCAGAGATCGTTGAAAAACTCGGGGGCAAGGAAAACATTAGCGGACTGGTTCATTGTGCTACACGTCTGCGCTTCACTTTAAAGAATTATGATGTCGTTGATGATACAGCCGTCAAAGCAGTCAAGGGTGTTCTGGGAACGCAGAAGATCGCCGGACAGTATCAGATCATTATCGGTCAGGAAGTTCCGGATGTATATAGAGAGGTCTGTGCTCTGGCCGGTATCAGTGAATCTGCAGCGATCGATGAAAACCTGGATCAGGGGAAGAAGAAGTTTAACGCAAGCGAATTCTTCGCAATGATCTCCAGCATCTTCGCACCATGTGTGCCGGCATTTGCCGGAGCCGGTGTCCTGAAAGGACTTCTGACTTTATGTTCCAACTTCGGCTGGCTGGATACGGCATCAGGTACCTATCTGATGCTGAACGCTGCAGGTGATGCATTATTCTACTTCCTGCCGTTCATTCTGGCCTATACATCGGCTGTAAGATTCAAGACCAACATCGTGATCTCTCTGATCCTGGCCGGTCTGTATATGTATCCGAATGTCATTAACAATGCCGGTACGCAGGTCTCGATCTTCGGTATCCCGACATATCTTGTCAAATACTCTTCTACAGTACTTCCGATCGTTGCATCGGTATTCATCTTAAGCAAGATCTATCCTTGGCTGGAAAAGAAAGTTCCGAGCTACCTCAGAGTCGTTCTGGTTCCGTTATGTTCGATCCTGATCATGGCACCGATCTCTCTGGTCCTTGTCGGCCCGTTAGGCTACAACGTCGGCTTATATGTCGGCAAGTTCTTCGGCTGGCTCTTTGACACAGCACCTTGGCTGGGCGGGTTCATCGATGGTTTCACCAGACCGTTAGTCGTCTTCACCGGAACACATATGACTTTATCTGCTGTCATGATCAACAACATCCAGACTTTGGGTTATGACATGCTCGGTCCGGTCCATTGCGTTGCGACGATGGCGGCTGCCGGCATGTGCTTCGGTGCCTTCCTGAAGGCAAAAGATCCGGACAACAAGTCTTCGATCTTCTCAAGCTTCATCTCCGCATTCATCGGTATCACGGAACCGGCGTTATATGGCTGTGCGTTCCGCTTCAAGAAGCCGTTGTATGCCCTGATGATTGGCGGCGGCGTTTCCGGTGCGTTTGTTGCAGCACTTGGTGCCAAGGCCATCAGCTTTGCGATGCCTTCGATCATTTCGCTCCCTGTCTATTCCGGAAGCATTCCGACGATGCTGATCGGCTTGCTGATCGCGTTTGTTCTGACAGCTGTACTGACTTATGTCTTTGGTTTCGATGAGGAGATCAAAAAAGACGCAAGAGCGATCGAAGCAGAAAAGAAAAACATACTTTAAACAAACAGACAGGGGATCCATTCAGATCCCCTGTAAAAATTCAAAACAGAAAGGATCGTGTTTATGAAAAAAGGTTTCCCGAAAGATTTCCTTTGGGGAGGAGCTACGGCGGCTTCCCAGGTCGAAGGTGCATATAACGAAGGCGGCAAAGGATTGGATTCTCAGGACTGCAAACCGCAGTATTTCAATCTGAGCAGAGAAGAGAAAAACGACTGGAAATACAAGCAGATGACTTCTGAAAAGTACGAACTGGCAAAGACCGTCGAAGGGATCGCAAACTATCCGTTCCGTTTCGGAAGTGATCAGTATCACCGTTATAAAGAAGACATCGCGTTATTTGCCGAAATGGGAATGAAGGTCTACCGCCTTTCCATTTCCTGGGCAAGAATTTATCCGAACGGCGATGATGAAACACCGAATAAAGAA
>JAFONG010000183.1 GCA_017418585.1 Erysipelotrichaceae bacterium
CCGGAGACCATTTTGGGTGTAAGAACACCCGATATAAGAAAGATCGCCAGGGAACTTTTTGAAAATCCCGAAAGGAATGCGTTCCTGAACGATCTGCCGCACCGGTATTATGAGGAAAATCTGATTCATTTCTTTGTGATATCGATGATCAAGGATTTCGACGAATGTGTCGAGGCTGTTGAGACGTTCCTGCCTTATGTCGACTGCTGGCCGGTATCGGATCAGGCGACTCCGAAAGCGTTCGTGAAGAATCATCAGAAGCTTCTGCCTTACATCAGAAAATGGATCGCATCGGATCATGTGTATACAGCCAGATTCGGGATACGCATGCTGATGAATGAATTTCTGGGGGATGATTTCAAGGATGAATATCCGGAACTTGTCGCAAACAAAAAGGGTGATGACTACTATCTGAAGATGATGATTGCCTGGTATTTTGCCACAGCGCTGGCGAAGAAGTACGATGAGACGATCCTGTTCTTTGAACAGCACAGACTGGACGAGTGGGTACATAGGAAAGCCATCCAGAAGGCGGTAGAAAGTTATCGGGTCAGCGATGAACACAAGGAGTATCTGAAGAGTCTCAGATGAATTCCGGTGTTGATGATTATCCTGCTTACAAAAAGTCTGCGTAATACGCAGACAGACAAAAGATGTGAATTCAGAATAACAGTTTATAAAATGACGAGCCTATTGCTGCAATAGGCTTTTTATTCGCGCCGCAACATATAATCTGTTATATAATAGTTGAAGTTAGTTATGGCTAACTACATGGATGGAATACACTTGTCGTTTTAGGAGGTTATATGAATAGAGTTGTTTTGAAGATAGACTGCATGGTTTGCGGAATGTGTGAAGCGCATATGAATGATACGGTTAGAAGGGTTCTCCCTGATGCCAGAAAATTAAGATCATCCTATAAGAAAGGGGAAACGGAATTCCTGTATGAAGGGGATTTTGATCGAAACAGGCTGATCGATGCGATCAAGGAGACCGGTTATGTCTGCAGCGATATCGTAATCGAGCCGTATCAGAGGAAAGGACTGTTTGGCAGATGATTCTGAATGAAGAATTGCTGACAGGTTTGCTGATTCCGTTCATCGGAACTGCTGCAGGTGCATCCTGTGTCTTTTTTCTGAAAAAAGATCTGAAGGTTTCCGTGCAGAAAGCACTGACCGGTTTTGCGGCGGGCGTTATGGTGGCGGCTTCGATCTGGAGCCTGATCGTACCGGCGATCGAACAGTGTGCGGATAAAGAAAGATGGGCTTTTCTGCCTGCCTTCATCGGTTTCTGGTTCGGCATCCTGTTTCTGCTGCTTCTGGATGAAGTCATTCCGCATCTGCACAGGAGCATCGATCAGGTCGAAGGACCGCAAAGCAGACTGACCAGGATCGCCATGATGGTTCTGGCTGTAACATTGCACAACATTCCGGAAGGCATGGCGGTCGGAGTTGTTTATGCCGGACTGATGAACGGTTCGGGCAGTATCACGGCAGGCGGAGCTCTGGCTCTGTCTCTGGGTATCGCCATACAGAACTTTCCGGAAGGGGCGATCATTTCAATGCCGATGTATGCGGAAGGAAAAAGCAAAATCAAGTCATTCTGGCTTGGCGTTTTATCCGGAGCGGTAGAACCGCTGTCTGGTGCGCTGACGGTGATCGTTGCCGGTCTTGTCGTACCGGCCATGCCTTATTTCTTATCGTTTGCTGCAGGAGCGATGCTGTATGTAGTCGTAGAAGAACTGATTCCGGAAATGTCTGCCGGCAGACATTCCAATATCGGAGTGGTATCTTTTGCGATTGGATTCAGTATGATGATGGCGCTGGATGTAGCACTGGGTTAAGGAGAAACCGGCATGAAAACAACGATATTTCTTGCGTTATTATCGATGGTAGCGCTGTTTCTGCTGCTGTATGCGGCTGTTGCTCTGATTCAGGACAGGCGTTTTTTCACGACGGCGCCAAAGGATATTCAGGAAGCCATACAGGAACACGAGGAGCGTTTTCCCTATCAGAGGATTCTCGGCTGGAAGCTGGCGTTCATCGCTCTACTGATGTTCTGCTTCGTGTTTATCTATGCCGGCTATGACGGGATTCAGAACGGTTATGGTTTTGGCCGCTTCTTCATCCGCTATCTTACGATCCTTTGTCTGCTTAAGGCTTTTGACATATTGTTCTTTGACTATTACCTGTTAACGAAATCACATTTCTTTCAGCATTATTATCCGGAAACAAAGGGATGTCAAGGATATCATAATTTCGGTTTCAACAGGAAGGAACAGCTGATCAGGCTGATCCTGTTTCCGTTTGCTGCCATGGCTATGGCATTCATATGTACTTTGTTTTGATAGGAGGTCATTATGGCAAAGAAGGAGAATAGAAATGGATAAGCGTGTCGGAAAGTACGCAAAACTCTATTACAGTGCGCTTACGGGAATGGATTTTTCCGATGCCGGAGCTATGAAAGAAAAATACGAGGAACGGCTGCAGAAGATGTATGATTCGCCTGTCTTCAAGGTTCATGACATCTATCCGACCATGAATGTCTCTCTGATCTATGCGGTCATTGCCATGTGTCTGGAATTAAAGGAGAAGGGCATGAACGATAAGGAGATCATGGATTTCTCGGATCTGGTTTTCCGGAAACGGAAGAGGACTTTTGCGATGTTGGAGAGAGCCATCGACACCCTGCCGGATGTCTACAGGATCGCTGAAAAATGGAACATCAGCGATCATGAAAAGAGAGTGAAAGACGGCAGTATCACCTATGATCGCTTTGATGTTAAAGACGGCAGAATCGAGTATTCCATCAGCCGCTGCATGTATGTGAATATGTTTGAATATTACGGGATTAGATCTTTGTGCAAGATCTTCTGCAACACTGATATCTCTGCCTACCGTCAGCTGAAGCGCCATGTGAAGTTCACGCGTTATTCCGATCTGTCTGACGGCGAATGCTGCCATGATGTAATAGAAAGAAGGTGAAGACTACGGGAAAGTATCATATCGAAAAGAATACGGTACAGGAGACTTTGGTCATTCCGCTTTATGGAAGGAAAGTCTGTGCCGATCATTATCCTGAACTGTTTATGGATAAAGAAGCCGAAAGGATCTGTGAGATGCTGGACTACGATTTCGCATCGAAAAAGAAGATCATGGAATCTCCGGCAGGACTTTTCGGTGCTCTGGAAGTGGCGCAGCGTCATTACGACCTTCTTTGCGAGATCGGTGATTATCTTAAAGTGTACCCGGAAGCGGCGGTGGTGAATCTTGGCTGCGGTCTGGATGATTCTTTCCATAAGGCGGATAACGGCCTGTGCCGCGGTTATAATATCGATCTGCCTGAGGTTATTGAAATCAGGAATGAACTGCTGGGAGCAACGGAAAGGGAAGTAAACATCGGTTTTGATCTGAATGATCATGCCTGGATGAATCTGATCGACGGCAGAAAGGGAGCGATCTTTTTTGCGGCGGGTGTTTTCTATTATTTTCAAAGAGAAGAGATCAAAAAGCTGTTTAAGAAAATGGCGGAAAGCTTCCCGGAAGGAGTACTGGTCTTTGACTGCTGCAACGAGCTGGGCGCGAAAATGATGCGTAAGACCTGGCTGAAAGAAGCCGGAATCAGCGATGTTTCCGCTTATTTTTCTTTGAAAGACAAATCGGAAATCGAAGGATGGAGTAATCGTTTTAAAAGAGTCAGCGAAAGAAGCTACATGAGAGGCTATCGGGACATCTATCATGATGTAGGTTTTTTCCATAAGCTGATGCTGGTATTCTGCGACAGGCTGGTCAAAATGAAAATAATCAGGATAGAATTCGGAAAGGAGGAAAGGGGATGAGGTATGTCGGTATGCCTATGGGCATGTGGATGTTGTTTCAGAATTCGTTTCGGGATAATCTGACGGATGTACTGAAGTACAGCGAGAAAGAAGCGGCGGAAATTGCCGGCAAGGCAAAGAAAGGGTATAAAAGGATCGTTTCCGGCCTTCCGGAATATGAAAAGAAAGACAGATTCAAAATGAATACTCTTTCCTGTGCAATGCTGTGCGCTTTTATTCTGAATCTGAAAGAAAAAACGACAGTGAAGCAGATGAGCGAGTATTATGAATCGGCAATGATGACAGAAACAATGAAGTGGTTCTGCAGGAAAATGGGGAAAAGGAAATTCACTGATGCGGATATCAAGGGAATGAAACAGACTGCTGCATTCAAAGCGGCTGACCGTAATCCTTATTCCTGGAACATGGACTTTTTTCCTTATGAAGACGGGTCCGGTTATGAGGCCAGATTCTATAAATGCGGAATCTGTACTCTGATGAAGGAACTTGGCTTAAGCGAGTATACTCCTGCCATGTGCCATCTGGATTATGCGATGAGCGATGCCGGAGGGACTTCTGATTTTATCCGGGAATATACACTGGCATCCGGGGGTCCCTACTGTGACTGCGGATATAGAAAAAAACATAAGCATTCGCGAATTTGAAAAGGAGAATGGCGGAACGTTTTTCTGAAGTGATAGACCTGCCTGCGAATAATCCGGTTTTTATGGATCTGTTTCAATAAACAGATTCTTTTTGTATTTACGTTATCTGTTTTCAAGAAATAAACCATTTCTGTATAATGGATATATAGGTTTTTCGTACAAACAATAGTCAAATTATATGATTTCATACAAAAAGGAGGATTCATGTCAAACGCCTACTTCACTATCGATCGTCCCGAGAATGACGCTTTCCGCGGTTATCTGCCGGGATCAAAAGAACGTAAGGAACTAAAGGAAGAGCTTGTCCGCCAGTCCGAGCAGATCGTTAAGATCCCTTTGATCATCGGCGGAAAAGAGATATTCACAGAAAAGACTTTCAAGGTCACCATGCCTCACGATCATGACCATGTGATCGCCGAATGTTCGGTTGCCGGGGAAAAGGAACTGAACATGGCTGTCGATGCTGCGCTGGCTGCCAAGAAAGCCTGGGAGGAAATGCCTTGGGAGCACCGTTCGGCAATCTTCCTGAAGGCAGCCGACATGATTACCGGTCCTTACAGGAAAGTGCTGAATGCCGCAACGATGCTAGGTCAGTCCAAGACCGTATTCCAGGCGGAGATCGACATTGCAGAGCTTGCGGACTTTCTACGTTTTGGCGTCTGGTCCGCGCAGGAGATCTTCAAGGACCAGCCTGCCTCCGTTCCGGGCATCTGGGACCGTCAGGACTATCGTGCACTTGATGGATTCGTCTGCGCCATTACGCCGTTTAATTTCACTTCGATCGGCGGCAATCTTCCGACTGCGCCGGCCATTGTCGGTAATGTAGCGGTGTGGAAACCTTCCCGAACAGCAGTGCTATCCAATTACTATTACTTGAAGCTGCTGATGGACTGCGGTCTTCCTGCAGGAGTCATCAACTTCGTGCCTTCAAACGGAAGCGATGTAGCGAAATACGTCATTTCCCGCAAGGAACTGGCAGGCTTCCACTTTACCGGTTCTACCGAAGTCTTCCAGGGCGTCTGGAAACAGATCGGAGAAAACATTGCATCTTACCGCAACTATCCGCGTATCGTAGGCGAAACCGGAGGAAAGGACTTCATATTTGCGCACAATACCGCCAAGATCCGTCCGCTTGCGGCAGCTCTGATCCGCGGCTCCTTCGAATACCAGGGACAGAAATGCTCGGCCTGTTCCCGTGCCTTCATTCCTGAAAGCATCTGGCCTGAAGTGCTTTCCGTCATGAAAGAGATGATGCGGGAAGTCAAGATGGGCGATGTGAAAGATTTCGATACCTTCCTGGCTGCCGTTATCGACAAGACATCCTTTGAACGCTGCAGGGATTATCTGGATCGCGCAAAGAAGAATCCGGACTGCGAGATCGTGATCGGCGGCAACTGCGATGATACTAAAGGCTGGTTCATTGAACCTACCGTCATCCTGTGCAAGAGACCGGATTATGAAAGTATGGTCAAGGAAATCTTTGGACCGATCCTTTCCGTTTACGTCTATCCGGATGAAAAACTGGAAGAGACACTGAAGATCTGCGACGAGGCTTCCCCGTATGCCCTGACCGGTGCTGTCTTTGCTCAGGATCGTGAAGCCATCGTCATGATGGAGAAGGCGCTGCTGCATGCGGAAGGCAACTTCTATATCAACGACGAGTGCACAGGCGCGGTCGTAGGACAGCAGCCGTTCGGCGGAGCACGTCAGTCCGGAACCAACGACAAGGCCGGAACAGCGCTCAACATGATCCGCTGGATGAGTCCGCACTCCGTAAAGGAAACCTTCAATCCTTCAGATGCGATCGTCTATCCGTACATGTCTGAAAAGTAATGAAACAAATCAAGAAACAGGAGAAACATTATGCATACTTCAAAAGAAATCATAGATAAAACCAATCTGTACGGTGCCCACAACTATGCGCCGAAACCGGTCGTCATCGTGAAAGCCGAAGGGGCCGTTGTAACTGATCCGGAAGGCAGAGAATACTATGACATGCTGTCGGCATATTCAGCTCACAACTTCGGCCACCGTCATCCCGAGATCGTTGCAGCTGCCAAAGAACAGCTGGATAAATGTACACTGACAAGCCGTGCGTTCCATTGCGAGAATCTGGGCGAGTTTTATGAAAGCCTGGCAAAACTGACAGGCAAGGATATGGTCCTGCCGATGAACACCGGTGCAGAAGCGGTTGAGACTGCCTTGAAGACGGCCCGTCTGTGGGGAACCCGCGTCAAGGGCGTTGAAAACGAGAAACAGGAGATCATCACCTGTGCGAACAATTTCCATGGACGTACCATCACGATCATCAGCTTTTCGACCGATCCGCTGGCTAAGGACGGCTATGGTCCGTATACTCCGGGATTCAAGACCATTCCTTACGGCGATGCGAATGCGCTGCGCGAAGCCATCACACCTAATACCGTCGCTTTCCTGGCTGAACCGATACAGGGGGAAGCGGGCATCATTCTTCCGCCGGACGGATGGCTCAAGGAAGTCCGCGAAATCTGTACGGAAAACAACATCCTCTTCCTTGCGGATGAAGTTCAGACCGGATTTGCCCGTACCGGTGACATGTTCGCCTGCTGGCATGAAGATGTAATCCCGGATATTTACATCATGGGCAAGGCCCTCGGAGGAGGCGTTATGCCGTTGTCCGCCATTGCGGCGAATGAAGACATCCTTGGGCTTTATACACCGGGTTCACACGGCTCCACTTTCGGCGGCAACCCTTTGGCCTGTGCCTGCGGCATCAAGGCGCTCGAAATCCTGCAGCGCGACGATTATCCGAAGATGGCCAGAGAAAAAGGAAAGTACTTC
This sequence comes from Erysipelotrichaceae bacterium, assembly GCA_017418585.1. GTDB lineage: Bacteria > Bacillota_I > Bacilli_A > Erysipelotrichales > Erysipelotrichaceae > Colivicinus. The sequence goes on from JAFONG010000183.1 coordinate 7,303, forward strand.
ATGGATGCTCTAAAGAAGATCAATAATCCGGAAATCAAGGAGATCCGCGGCCGCGGTCTGCTGGTTGGCGTCGAGTTCTACGGGGATGCATTCGACTATGTCAAGGCATGTATCCATGAGGGTGTACTCTGCAAAGAGACGCATGATCATACGATCCGTTTTGCGCCGCCTATCCCAATTTCTTACGAACAGCTGGATGATGCCATTGCCCGCATCACAAAAGCGCTCAGCAGAGAATAATAGCAGGAAATACACTTATTAAGAATTCATTCTGAAAGAACAGGCTCATTTATTTCTGGTCCTGTCCTGTTTGATAATGAAATGGATTAAACTAAAGCGTTTATACAGATGGAAAGGAATAAAAATGAAAAAGAGACTGGGAATCACAATGGGAGATCCGGCAGGAATCGGCCCGGAGATCATTCTCAAGATCATGAATGTTTATCTAAATAACGTTGTCATCTATGGTTCTTTTGATGTTCTGGACCATTATAATCAAAAGTTTGGATATGGGTTTTCATTAAAACAAATCAATGATCCAGATGAAGCGTCTGACAACAAAATCAATATTATCGATCCGAATACATTAAGACATACGGATTTCATCACTGGAAATCTATCGGCAGCATGCGGAAAAAGCGCATATCTTTATCTGGAAAGAGCCGTCAAAGATGCTCTGAACTTAAGAATCAGAGCAATCATTACCTGTCCTTTGAATAAAGAAGCCTTGCATTTGGGTGGATACAACTATGCCGGTCATACCGAGATTCTTGCTGAACTGACTCATACAGCAGGATGCGCCATGCTGTTATGGTCAAACAGACTAAAGACAATTCATGTTTCTACCCATGTTTCTCTTGCCGAAGCAATTCGAAGAGTTAAAAAAGAAAGAATTGTTGAAGTAAGCCTGATGGCACATGATGTTTTATGCAAAGCGGGCTACGACAAGCCTAGAATCGCAGTAGCAGGGCTGAATCCTCATGCCGGTGAGAACGGATTATTCGGAGAGGAAGAAATCAGAGAGATCATGCCGGCTGTAAGTGAACTGAGAGAAAAAGGGTTAAACATTTCTGGGCCGATACCGCCTGATACTGTTTTTCTGAAATGTCTGAAAAGAGAATACGATCTGGTAGTAGCCATGTATCATGATCAAGGCCATATTCCTTTAAAACTGCTTGATTTTGACGGTGGTGTAAACATAACCTGCGGTCTGCCGATTATCAGGACTTCGGTAGATCATGGGACTGCTTTCGATATTGCCGGAAAGAATAGCGCGAAACCCGATTCACTGATCAAGGCCATTGAAGCTGCAGATATGATTTCAAGAATCAGGGATATCGAACATCTGTAACAGATACATACGAACATGAATCTGTTCATGCGAGAATAATGCTAATATAATAGATATATGAATTATATCCTTACATCACTGATTTCCTACCTGCTGGGAAGTTTCAATATCGCTTATTTTGTTTCCAAGGCTCACGGTTTTGACATCCGCGAAACGGGAAGCAGGAATGCCGGTGCCAGCAACATGAAAGTCAACTTCGGCTGGGGTGCAGGCATCATGACCTGTCTGATCGACATGGCGAAGGCCATCATCGCCATGAAGCTGTGTGCCTATCTGTTCCCGAATGACGAAGTCATACCGGCTCTAGCGGGAGCCATGACCATCGTCGGTCACATCTATCCGTTTTACATGGGTTTCCATGGTGGAAAGGGATTTGCCAGCTACATCGGCATGCTTCTGGGTCTGAACTGGAAGTTCGCTCTTGTCATCATGGCACTGACTGCGGTCGTTACGCTTTTAAGCAACTACATCGTCGTGGGAACACTGACCACAATGGTTGCTGTCCCGCTTTATCTGATCATTTCTAAGGCAAACATTTATGTCACTCTGATCGTTTCGGCTGTTTCTGCGCTGATCGTCTACAAGCACCGCATCAACATCAAGAGGATCATCAACCATGAGGAGATCGTTGTGTTCGACAGAAGCAAAAAGAAGCAGCAGAAAGACAATTAACAGGATCCGACGATCCTGTTTTTGTATAATATAAGATAGTAGAAACAGATTTAAATCGGAATAAAAGAATCATATGAAAGCGAGGTGTATTGAATGATAACGGTTCATCTTTATTACACCGGGGAAGGTGGAAACGCCCGGAACTTTGCACAGGAAATGGAAGAGACAGGAATCGCCGAAGCGATCCGCAATGAACCGGGGAATCTGGGATACAGGTATTTCCAGCCTCTGGATGATCCTGAAACGGTACTGCTGATAGATTCCTGGAAGGATCAGGAAGCTATCGACATTCATCATGCTTCAAAGATGATGAAACAGATCGCCGAACTAAGAGAGAAATACGATCTGCACATGCGGGCGGAACGTTTTGTCAGTGAAGAAATGGGAGGAGATGAGAAGTTTATCCGTAAATAATCTGTAAAGAGATATAATAGATGTAGGAACGGAGGATTAGCTCAGTTGGGAGAGCGCGCCCTTCACAGGGGTGATGTCGCAGGTTCAAGTCCTGTATTCTCCACCATTGAAAGGATAAGGATCTTATGATCCTTTTTATATGTTTCTTTTAACATTAAAATGGTATGATTTTAATAGAAAAAGGAGTAAAGTATGATGAATATTTCACCGCTTCAGAAAGAAAGACTTCAGTATAATCCAAAATTACCGGGAATGCTTAGAAACGGCATTTCCGAGATCTGTGTAAAAGAAGGAAAAGAGACGGAAAGCGTAGCCGATCAGGCTAAGATCAAGGAGCTTTTCCCGAATACTTACGGCAAGAGAGAAATCACGTTCGAGAAAGGCCAGAATACCTCTTTGGCAAAGAAACAGGTCGTAGGCGTTATCCTTTCCGGCGGACAGGCTCCGGGCGGACATAATGTCGTATGCGGTCTGTATGATGCCTTGAAAGCCACCAATAAGGAAAATGTATTGTATGGATTCAAGGGCGGACCTAGCGGCCTGCTGGAAGACGACTATCTGATATTTGATGATGAATACATCGATCAGTTCAGGAATACGGGCGGATTCGATATTATCGGTTCCGGCAGAACCAAGCTAGAAACCAGGGAGCAGTTTGCGGTTGCGGCAGAGGTATGCAAGAAGCATGGCATCACGGCTATCGTTATCATCGGCGGTGACGACTCCAATACCAATGCGGCTGTGCTTGCGGAATACTTTGCGGCACATGAAACAGGAGTACAGGTAATCGGCTGTCCGAAGACGATCGACGGCGACTTGAAGAACGAGGACATCGAGTGTTCTTTCGGTTTCGATACTGCCACCAAGACTTACAGCGAGCTGATCGGCAACATCGAAAGAGATGCCAATTCGGCCAAGAAATACTGGCACTTCATCAAAGTCATGGGACGCTCCGCTTCTCATGTCGCTCTGGAGTGCGCATTACAGACTCAGCCTAACATCTGTCTGATCGGTGAAGAAGTAGCTGAAAAGAAGATGTCGCTCTCTGCGATCGCCGACTATATTACGGATGCGGTTGCGGAAAGAGGAAACAATGGCATGAACTTCGGTGTTGCAATCATTCCTGAAGGCATCGTGGAATTCGTTCCGGAATTCTCTGTATTGATTGCGGAGATCAACGAACTGCTGGCGGGAGAAAAGGCTGAAGAATTCAATAGCCTGTCTACCTGGAAAGAAAGATATGCCTTTATCGAAAAGGGTCTGACCAGACAGTCGATGGATGTCTTTGCGATCCTTCCGGAAAGCATTCAGCAGCAGCTGTTCATGGAAAGAGATCCGCACGGCAACGTGCAGGTATCCCTGATCGAATCCGAGAAGCTCTTCTCTGCATTGGTCAAGGCAAAACTGGCTGAGAGAAAGAAGGCCGGAACCTACAAGGGCAAGTTCTCCGCTCTGCACCACTTCTTCGGCTATGAAGGAAGATGCGCGTTCCCGTCCAACTTCGATGCGGACTACTGCTACTCGCTGGGCTACAACGCATTCATGCTGATACAGTACGGATACAACGGCTATCTGTCCCAGATCTCTAATCTGTCGAAACCGGCAGAAGAGTGGGTCGCAGGCGGCATGCCGATTACGAAGATGATGAACATCGAAAGAAGACACGGAGAAGACAAGCCGGTTATCAGAAAAGCTCTGGTAGAACTTGACGGCAATCCGTTCAAGTACTTTGCCGCACATCGTGAGAAATGGGCTGTCGAGACCTGCTACACCTATCCGGGTGCGATCCAGTATTACGGACCAAGCGATGTCTGCGATCAGACGACCAGAACCCTGGCTCTGGAAAAAGGAGAATAAAAGATGAAAGGCTTCCATTGTGAAGCCTTTTCTTGTGCTATAATAGTGCTGTGATGGGGCGTTAGCGCAGTTGGGAGCGCGTATCGCTGGCAGCGATAAGGTCACGGGTTCGAATCCCGTACGCTCCACCATTGGCGGAATAAGGATCATTGCGATCCTTTTTGTTAGAAAAGGGAGAATACGATATGAAGATAGAAGTGAACACCAGAGGAAGCAGGGAATACTATGACGAGTTTCTTTACATTGTTCCTAGATATAAGAAATACCAGAAGAATCTCAATAAGAAGACGCATAGACTGACGTACTATCTGACTGTTTACGAAGTCCTGGCCTTCATCGTAGGAGGGCTGAACGCCTACTTCTACTATCTGAACGGAAACGTCATCCATCTCGTGATGGCCTGCATGCTGGGACTGATGCTAGTCATCTATCTGCGCTATCATCTTGCGGTCGGCAGACAGATCAAGACATACCTGAACGAAAAGGGAAACAAGGAAATCGAGATCAATGAAGAGTATGTCGGATTCAGGGATGATTCCAAGGACATCAGACTGAAATGGGATGAACTCAGCGGTATTGTTACCGGCAGATACGGAATCTGTTTCATTCCGAAAGACCAGACCGGCATACTGATATCCGTCAGCAGGGAATACGAAGATGAAGTCAGAAAAGGACTGCGTGAAATCGGCAGGGAGTATCTGATGACAGAAGACAGGAAATAAAAAAAGAGCTGCATCTGCAGCTCTTTGTTTTGCTTACTGTACTTAAAACTAGTGCAGCAGTCTGGCAATCAGGCCTTCGATAATGCCGAACAGCGAGAAGTCCTGTCCGCCGTATACCAGCATCCATGGCTGAATGGTATTGTTGAAGAAGTAAGCGCCAAAGCCTACCAGCAGCACCATTACAACACCGTTGATTGCGCAGGCGATGATTGTACCTCTGATACCGCCCTTTGCGTTTGCTACGATTGCGGCACAGCCGTTCTCGAAGAAGCAGGTGAAGATCAACGGAAGGATAACGGTCGGGAACATGCCTCTGGTGAGCAGGATGGTGATCGTAGAAGTGATGACCGCTACGATGAAACCGATCAGCAGAGAGTTAGGACCATAACCGAACAATACCGGGCAATCCAGTGCAGGAATAGCACCCGGAACGACTTTTTCCGCAATACCCTTGAAAGCAGGAACGATTTCGGCAATCAGCATACGTACACCCTGAAGCATGACGGTAACGCCGACACCGAAGTATACGGAGTGAATGAACCAGTAAGAGAAGAAGCTTCCGCCGTAGCCGAATACTTCAGCTGGAGCAAGACCGTTGGCCTGTAATACAAAGTACATGACGATGTAGACCAGGGAAATGGCCAGTGAACCGGTGATGGATACTTCTCTTAAGAAGCCTAATGACTTCGGAAGTTTCAGGTCTTCGCAGCTCTTGGACTTGTCACCGACAATCGGAGCGATCAGGCCGGCCAGAACAGACAGTGTCGTAGTCGGGTGACCGATCGAGAAGTCTTCTTTGCCTGTAACGTCTTTAACCAGAGGTCTCATCAGGTTTGGAGCGACGATCATGTACAGAGCCGTAAATACGGCAGCCAGACCGATCAGTTTGCCGCCTGTCAGACCTGCGTCAACACCGGCAGCGATGAAGACATACGGGAACCAGTAGAGCATGTGTCCTGTCAGGAAGACAGTCTTCCAAGGAGTGAAACGGGCAACCAGAAGGTTGATCGCAAAGGCAACGATCATGACAATACCGATCTGCGTACCGTACTGACCGCCGATGTCGATGTTCGCTCCGGCGTTGCCAGGCATCAGCGTATTGAAGGCATTGATGATACCATCGATGGAGTTGCCGGTGATAAGACCGGTACCGGTATTCAATACGAAGAAGCCTACTGCCGTCATCAGAGTTCCTCTAATGACTTCAGAAACCGATTTCTTCTGCAGGATCAGACCGATCATTGCTACTAAAGCAAGGAAGATCGCACCCTGACCAAAGATCTCATTGATAATAAAATTGAGAATTGCCATAAAAATACCCCCTTCTTTATTTGTAATAGCTTTCTCTATTTATTGAACTCATTCAGATATGCCAGTACTTTTTCCTCGATCTCCGCATTGTCCATGAAGTTTTCGATGATGACTACAGGCATCTCGGCTCTATCTGCAATTCTTTCCGCCAGATCGCGGGAAATAAAGATCACGTCGCAAGGATTGGACAGGCAGGTTCCGACATCGCCGACCAGCGTATCGGCTTCCAGTCCGTTTTTCTTCAGAACATCGTCGATCGCCATTCTCAGCATCAGCGATGATCCGCAGCCAAATCCGCAAACACATTGAATCTTAGGTAATGCCATATTTAAACCTCCTCAGCATTGTTTATTCTCTGATACAGTTCTTCAACTGTCTTAGATTCCGCAAGTCTTTCTATCGATCCCTTCTGCATCAGAACTCTGGCGATCTTCTGCAGGGTTTCGATATGGGAAGTCTTATCCACACAGGCCAGACACATCACCACGTTGACAGGATCGTTGCTGCTGCCGAATTCGACAGGATCCTTCAGGGTGATCAGGGATATGCCTGAACGGATGACGGAAGGACACGGTGCGCTGTGTGCCAGAGCGAATCCTTTGGTCAGAACGATGTAGGGACCAAGCTCTTCAACGCTGCGTATCATGTCGTCGATATACTGTTTTTCGATATTGCCGGATGCGATCAGAGGATCTCCCGCCAGCTGAATGGCTTCCTTCCAGTCTGATGCTTCCAGTCCGACTCTAATATTATCTTTTTTTACCAGTTCTTCCATGGACTTCCTTCTTAATATTATTATACCTGAATTAATGAAGAATAGAATATTCTGATTCATGGATGCATTCTGCCCGGTTTTGGCAAGATGTTTAGGAATTCATAATAATAAAAAAATGCTACAATGAAATAGATTTCAGTTGTTCTAAACAATCTATGGGAGGTTATCAATAATGAGTACCGTTGATTTATCAAAATACGGCATTTCCGATGTGAATGAAATCATCTATAATCCATCTTATGAACTGCTTTTTGAAGAAGAGATGAAGAGCGGTCTGGAGGGATACGAGAAGGGGCAGCTTACGGAATTGGATGCGGTAAATGTCATGACCGGCATCTATACCGGAAGGTCTCCGAAGGATAAATACATCGTCATGGATGAGAATTCCAGAGATACGATCTGGTGGACAACAGAAGCCTATCCGAACGATAATCATCCGATGTCCATAGAGGTATGGGAGAAGGTCAGGGATCTTGCCAGAAAACAGTTAAGCAACAAGAGACTGTTTGTTGTGGACGCCTACTGCGGTGCCAACAAGGATACGAGAATGGCTGTACGCTTCATGATGGAAGTTGCATGGCAGGCTCACTTTGTCAGGAACATGTTCATTAAGCCTACGGAAGAAGAACTGAAAGGCTTTAAGCCTGATTTCGTAGTCTATTGTGCATCGAAGGCGGAAGTTGAAAACTACAAGGAACTCGGTCTGAATTCCAGTACCTGCGTAGCCTTCAATATCACGTCCAGGGAACAGGTCATTCTGAATACCTGGTATGGCGGCGAGATGAAGAAAGGCATGTTCTCGATGATGAACTATTACTTGCCATTAAAGGGTATCGCTTCAATGCACTGTTCCGCCAATACGGACATGAACGGCGAGAATACGGCGATCTTCTTCGGTTTATCCGGTACAGGCAAGACTACGCTTTCTACCGATCCGAAAAGACTGCTGATCGGCGACGATGAACACGGATGGGACGACAACGGCGTCTTTAACCTGGAAGGGGGCTGCTACGCCAAGGTCATCAATCTGGACAAGGAGTCCGAACCGGATATCTACAATGCGATCAGAAGAGATGCCTTGCTGGAAAACGTTACAGTCGATGAAGGCGGAAAGATCGACTTTGCGGATAAGTCGGTAACCGAGAATACCAGGGTATCCTATCCGATCGATCATATCGAAAAGATCGTCAGACCTGTATCCAGTGCTCCGGCTGCACAGAATGTGATCTTCCTTTCCGCAGACGCTTTCGGCGTACTGCCTCCTGTTTCCATTCTGACGCCTGAACAGACGCAGTACTATTTCCTTTCCGGCTTTACCGCCAAACTGGCAGGTACGGAAAGAGGCATCACTGAACCGACGCCGACTTTCTCTGCCTGCTTCGGCCAGGCTTTCCTGGAACTGCCTCCGGTGAAATACGCGGAAGAACTGGTAAGAAAAATGAAGATGTCCGATGCGAAAGCCTATCTGGTCAATACCGGATGGAACGGTACGGGAAAGAGAATCTCCATCAAGGATACCAGAGGGATTATCGATGCGATTCTCAATGGCGCGATCGACAAGTCCGAAACAAAGAAGATCCCTTATTTTGATTTTGAAGTACCGGTAGAACTGGAAGGCGTCGATACCGGAATCCTAGATCCTAGAGATACGTACGCAGATCCTGAGAAATGGGACAGAAAGGCAAAAGATCTGGCTTCCCGTTTCATCAGAAACTTCCATAAATACGAAGACAGCGAAGCAGGAAAAGAACTGAGCAAAGCCGGGCCTGAACTGTAATCAGATTCATCGATACGGACTTCATTCGACAGAGTGAAGTCTTTTTGTTTTTACGATAGAATAGAGGTATGAAACTGAATGTCAAGAAGACAGGAATCAATGGAGAAGGAATCGCCTATTTTAAGCGTAAACCAGTATTTATCGAAGGCTGTTTTCCTGGTGAAACGGTAGAGTGTACCCTGGAGGATCAGGGAAGGTATTTCAAAGGGAAACTGGTCCGTATACTGAAAAAGAGTCCTGACAGGGTCCCCTGCGTCTGCCCATATCAGAAAGAATGTGGAGGATGCGCCCTGTTGCCTCTGGAATATCAGAAACAGCTTGAAATCAAGAAAGAGCTCTTGATGGAAGCTTTGCATAAATATGCCGGATTCAAGCAAAAGATAGATGACATCGTTCCAAGCGAAAAGCGCTTGTCTTACCGGAATCGAAGCAACATGCCGGTCATTGAAGAAGACGGAAAACTGGTTTCGGCAATGTACCGGAGCGGAAGCAATCATCCAATCCCGATCGAACAGTGTCCTGTCCATGACACGACGGTAGAAAGAATACGGTCAGGCATCCTGCAGATATTGAACAGATATCATTATTCCATCTATTCTCAATCGGAGAAAAAAGGGATCCGACAGCTGGCTGTCAGGGGATTTAACAATGAATTTCAGGCAGTCATCATCACCGGAAACGATGAACTTGATCAGGAAACCGTCGATGACCTGTCAAAGATTCAGAACCTCGTTTCCATTTATCAGGGCATCAATACGCAAAAAGATCCGATCCGGATGATGCCTGAGAAGCTGAAACGCTTATATGGGAAAGAGAAGATCACCGTCAGGATGGACGACTATTCGTTAAGTTTAAGCCCGCAGGCCTTTTTCCAGTTGAACAGGGATCAGGCCGAAAGGATCTACAAGGATGCGGTATCGTTTGTTCCGGAAGGAAGCGGAAGGGTCATTGAAGCATATTGCGGAATCGGGACGATCTCTCTGTATCTGAGCGGAAAAGCCGAAGAAGTGATCGGAATAGAGCTAGAAAAGGAAGCCGTGAAAGATGCGACAGAGAATGCGGAAAGAAATGGATGTCATAATCTTCGCTTCCTGTGTTCCGATGCGTCCAGGGCGATCCGGAAGCTTCTGGAAAAACAGAAAGCTGATATGCTGATTGTCGATCCGCCAAGGACGGGACTGGATCAGGATCTGATTGAAACGCTATTACAGTCAAAGATCAAAAGACTTGTATATATTTCCTGCAATCCCGCAACCCTGGGAAAGGACCTGAATCTGCTGCAGAAGAATTATTCGATCAACTCGGTCAAAGGCTACGACATGTTTCCGAATACCCCGCTGGTTGAAACAATCGTCTGTCTTGACCGTAAATGCTAAAACGGAGGAGCTGTCATGAACAACTGGGAAAGAATGAACCGGGAGATGGCGTATATCTCGGATGAAACAATCATGGAGGAACAGAAGAAATGCCGCAGGATTCTGCAGAGGCTGAATTTCTGCGACCGCTCGGACTTTGAGAAGATTTCGGAAATCCTTCAGGAACTGCTGGATGCAAAAGAAGGCGCCTTCGTGAATCCGCCGTTCTACTGCGATTACGGGAAACAGATCCACGTCGGGAAGAACTTCTATGCCAACTACAACTGTACGATCCTGGATACGGCTCCGGTGACGATCGGAGACAACTGTCAGATCGCTCCGAATGTCGGTATTTATACAGCAGGCCATCCGATCCATCCGGATACCCGGGCTTCTGCCTATGAATACGGCAAGGCAATTGATATCGGGGATAATGTCTGGATCGGCGCAAACACCGTGATCCTGCCGGGAATCAATATCGGAAACAATGTCGTGATCGGAGCGGGAAGCGTTGTGACCCGCGATCTGCCGGACTGGGTGATCGCATCGGGAAATCCCTGCAAGGTTCGAAGGATGATCACCGATGATGACCGCAGAAAGCTGTACAAGGATGAACTGATCGACGAAGAAGCCTGGAACGAGATCTGCGAGAAATACGGCTGGGAATCGTAGTTAGACAACACAGCAGAATAGAAAAGCCTGTCATTATGACAGGCTTTTGTTTCAGGAATCTTAAGACATTGATCCGCTGCACTGTTTTGGCGGATGCAGGGAAATGATCCTTTCTGAAAACTTCTTACTGATGAATCCTAACCTTATCGCTTAGAACGATTCCGATCAGCAGCGGTATCACATCAGCTATGAAGGCTACGGAATTGCTTAGGAATTTCGCATACAGCGGCAGCTGAAACAAGGCGACTTCCAGAATGGTCTTGATCAAGGCGATGCCGATGAAGGTCATCATGATGCTGTAGAGAAACTTCATATAGAGCTTCTTTGTTTTCGGAAGAAGAAAACCCAGCGTCAGGGCGATGAACAGCTGAGCGATGGCCCAGGCGATCGGGAACGATCCTCCCTTCAGCATGTTTCCGATGATACAGCCGATCACGCCGACCGGTGCGGCGGCAATACCGAACTTATTCAGATACAGACCGAATACGACATAACCCAGATCCAGCTTGATCCGGTTGACGATCGGAATAATGACAAAGGCCGACAGAACGGCATACAGTGCGATCCCCAGGGAAAGCAGCGCGATCTTACGATTTCTTTTCATATGATTATTATACCGAAACAAAGGGAAATTATTGTAGAATAAAAGGTGTAAAGCATAAAGGAGAAAAACATGAAACTTGTACTGGTAAGACATGGCGAAAGCGAATGGAACAAGCTGAATCTGTTCACCGGATGGACGGATGTCGATTTGAGCGAAAAGGGTCATGCGGAAGCGATTCAGGCTGGCAAGCTTTTGAAAGAGGAAGGGTATGACTTCGATGTCTGCTATACTTCTTATCTGAAAAGAGCGATCCACACATTGAACCATATTCTGGATGAAATGGACCGTAACTGGCTTCCTGTCTATAAGACCTGGAAACTGAACGAGCGTCATTATGGCGCTTTGCAGGGCCTGAACAAGTCCGAGACTGCCGAGAAATACGGTGAGGATCAGGTAAAGCTGTGGAGACGTTCTTACGATGTCAAGCCTCCTGCACTGGAGCCTGACGATGAGAGAGCTCCTCAGAATCAGGATGTATACCGCAATGAAGATCCTGCTCTGATGCCTTTGAACGAGTCTCTGGAAACGACGGTAGAAAGAGTCGTTCCTTATTACAATGAGGTCATTCTTCCGGCTATGAAGGCAGGCAAGAGAGTCATCATTGCCGCTCATGGCAACTCTTTAAGGGCTCTGGTCAAGTATCTTGACAATATGTCCGATGAAGAGATCATTGCTCTGAACATTCCGACGGGTGTTCCTCTTGTCTATGAATTCGATGAAGACTTCAACGTGAAGGGTCACTATTATCTGGGCGATCAGGAAGCGCTGAAGGCGGCGATGGAAGCCGTAGCCAACCAGGGCAAAAAGAAATAAAAAAAAAGAAAAGAAGCCGGAAGGCTTCTTTTTTCTTTAAGACTTTTAAAAAAACCGCGGAATATCAAACACGTTAATCCAAATGCAGTCATCTATGTATAATAGTAAATATAGGTTTTTTAGGAGTGTTGCGATATGAATGACGTTCTGATATGGATTGACAACAACATAATGTGGGGTCCGGTGATGATCCTCTTTCTGTTGGGAACACATGTTTTCCTGACGGTTCAGACAGGTTTTGTTCAGAAGAAGGTATTCCAAGGCGTAAAGGAATCTCTGAGAAGCGATGGTTCCAACAAGGGTGATCTTTCAATCTTTGGTTCGCTGATGACTGCATTAAGTTCAACGATCGGCACAGGAAACATTATCGGCGTCGGTACGGCTGTGGTTACCGGTGGACCGGGGGCGGTTCTGTGGACCTGGATCGGCGGAATTTTCGGAATTGCGACAAAATATGCAGAATCGCTGATTGCCGTGAAGTACCGGAAGAAAAGAGAAGACGGAACTTATATGGGCGGTGCGATGACCGCTTTCGAACATCTCAACATGCCAACCATGGGCAAGATCTTCGCCTGGTGCTGCGCCTTAGGTGCTTTCGGGATCGGATGTTCCTCGCAGTCCAAAGCCATAAGCGACGTCATTTCCGTCAACTACAACATACCTAACATCGTAGTGGGAATCGTGATCTGCGTACTTACGGCTCTGGTCGTTTTCGGGGGATTAAAAGCGATATCGAAAGTCTGCGAGATGCTGGTACCGTTCATGTCTATCGTATATGTAGTCGGCTGTCTTCTGATTCTGATCATCAATATCAGATATCTCCCGCAGACCATCGGCGTGATCATTGCTTCGGCCTTTACGCCAAGAGCGGCGGTCGGAGGCTTTATCGGTACAAGCGTCATCATGGCCGCCCGGGCAGGAATTGCCAGAGGTCTGTTTTCCAATGAAGCCGGCATGGGTTCGGCACCGCAAGCTTCTGCCGCTTCGGTAGCGAAAAACGCCGTCAAGCCTGCACTGGTAGGTTCAACAGGCGTTTTCTGGGATACGGTCGTCGTCTGTCTGATGACGGGTCTGGTGCTTGTTTCCAGCATTATTGCCAACGGGGATATTTCCTGTATCCTGACTGACGGTTCGACCATCAGCGGTTCCGGTCTGGTGGCTGCCTGCTTCAATCAGATCCCGTTCTTCGGAAGACCGCTGCTGACATTCGGCATTCTGACTTTCGCCTATTCGACGATCCTAGGCTGGAGCTACTATGGCGAAAACTGCATCCGTTATCTTCTGGGCGACAAGGCGATCAAGGCCTATCAGGTCCTGTGGATCCTTGTGATTCTTATCGGATCTCTGGTCTCCGAAGGCGCAGTCTGGACACTTGCTGACATTCTGAATGCCGCAATGTGCATTCCAAACGTCATCGCCGTCCTGCTGCTAAGAAACGTGATTGCCAGAGATACGAAATACTATCTGGATGAAGGTCATCTGGAAGAAGAAGATCCGGATCTGGAGTAATCTGTATCAAAAAAAAGAAAACCACTCGAATGGGTGGTTCTTTATTCTTTTTTATCGGAAGGCATCGATGAAGATCTTTGCGAACTTTTCGTGATCTCCTCTGAAGGCAAAGTATACGTTTCGGTTCTCCTGTATCGCTCTCTGGTCGACGACGGTCTGTCCTTCCGTTACACCGCCAAGAGATACCTCGACGTTGCAGAACTTCACATCCTGTAGTACATCCGGATCGATCAGATAGGCGATGCACAGAGGATCGTGCAGGGCGCAGGTATGCGGTACTTCCAGAGGCTGAGCCTGGTCGTGAACCAGAATCCTTAAGTCAAGCTGGCTTGCCGCAAACAAAGATGCAGGAGTGTTGATCCTCTTGAGCTCGTCGGAGTCTTCCTGGGAAATGTAGGCGGTATGGGTCGCATCCAGCGGGACCATCGTGATCTTTGCACCGCAGTGCAGGACTTTCTGGGCCGCTTCCGGGTCGTCATAGATATTGAATTCAGATGCGATCGTGGCATTGGTGATGTTCCATCCTCCGCCCATGATGACGATTTCTTCGATGTTTTTGACGATTTCGGGTTCTATCGTCAAAGCGACTGCCAGATTGGTCAGAGGTCCAACCGGAACCAGCGTAACAGGTTCTTTGGCGTTCATCAGATAGTTGACATAGAAGATCGGAGCGGGAATATCTTCTTCTTTTCTGGTGGATGCAGGAAGAGGAAGAAGCGGCGTATGGATATGGACTTTCTCGCCGTTTGCGTCGATGGCATCGGCGTTCTGTGTCCTTTGGATACGCGGATAGACGGTCGTCTTAACCAGTGAACCTGAGCATCCCCGATAGACCGGGAAGTCTGCTTTCAGCAGATCTCTTACTCTTAAGGTATTCTCTGTCGTATTCTCGATCGGCTGATTGCCTTTCACGGTACATACGGCAACCAGATCGATTTCAGGACGAAGATACGCCAGCAGGATCGCACATGCGTCATCGGAGCCGGTATCGACATCCAGGATTACTTTTCTAGTCATGATATTTCTCCTTTAGCTACTTTTATTCTAACACCAATCGCTTTCGTATTTACTTATTGTGCATTCCATATTATAATAAACATGTGCTTATATAACTAAATAACAATATGACCAAGAAGGAAAAAGAGATACTGGAAATCATCAGAGAAAATCCACTGATTGAACAAAGCGAAATCGCCAGGCTTTTGGATATTTCCAGAAGTACGGTAGCGGTACATATCTCTTCACTGCAGAATCAGGGCTATATCTCGGGAAAGGGATATATTCTGAAGGAAGAAGACTATATTGTCGGTATCGGTGCCTGCAATGTCGACGTATACGGCAGATCCCGGATCCCGATCCGGACGCATTACGATCATCCTGCGGATATTGTTTCCGCCGTGGGCGGAGTGATGCACAACATCATCTGCAACTACGTGAAACTGGGAGGAAAGGCCGATCTGATCACGGCATACAGCGATGATGCGTATGGAATGATGATTACGGCCGGCTGTAAGCGCAACGGCATCGACATCCACGATTCCCTGCTGGTTAAGGGTGCCACATCGGGAATATTCATGCAGATACAGGATGAGAACAACGACATGTACATGGCGATCTGCGACATGTCCATTTTGGAGAATCTTACACCTTCCTATCTTCGCAGCAAGGAGAAAACCATCCGAAACGCCAGACTGGTCGTCATGGATCCTTCGCTGCCTGATGATGTAATCAAGGAACTGATCAGCATCTGCAAGGATCATACTCCGTTGTATATCGATCCGATCTCGGACAACTATGCCCTGAAGATGCGGGAATATGTACCTTATTTCGATCTGATCAAGCCGAACAGAGCCGAACTGGAGAACC
>JAFONG010000184.1 GCA_017418585.1 Erysipelotrichaceae bacterium
AGATCAAATGTGGAACTCAAAAAACTGGCTTTAGAATCAAGAATAATTCACTAAAAAAAGCAAAAAAACATGAGTTTGTTCCCAAATCTGTTCCCAAAAACAATTAAACAATTAAAAAAGCCTTTTTTCAAAGGTTTTTCTTATACATGGATGGAGCAGGTGAGGGGAATCGAACCCCCGTTGCAACCTTGGGAAGGTCGAGTTCTACCATTGAACCACACCTGCATCATCTATATCTTATCATTTTTTCCTAAACTGAGCCAAAGTCTGTTTCAGTGCGGATTCTTTTTCTATGCCCGCCAGTCTGAGCTTGTGGGCATATTCGAGGATCTTTGAAAAAGATTCGTCCGGTTCCAGCCCGGCATCGATCAGATCCTTGCCTGTAACATATGGACGGCTCATGGTTTCTTTGAATATCCCGTATCTTTCAAACAGAAAATCGCTGCTGTCGGTAAAGACATCATTACCCATGATCAAAGGCTTGTCGGCCATGGATATGTAGATCAGATCGACAGGTTCCATTGCCTGATCGAACATTCTGTTTGTCGTCTTGATCGAAACCTTGTCATGGAATACGGCATTCGGCTTCATGTGCAGGGATGTCATATTCAGAACGTAGCGGATCGTATCATGTTCGCCGGTGATTCTTTTTAGGAAGGTTTCTACCAGCGGCAGTCCCTGATTCTCGTGATCATAGGCGTGTATCCTGCCGTTAACTTCCGCCGTCGTGACGATCTTGCCGAAGTCGTGACATAAGGCCAGCAGTTCAAAGCGGAAAGGGTCGGATACCTTCTCACGGAACAGTGCCGCATTGTCCACCACCTGCATCGTATGGATCCAGACATCTCCTTCCGGATGATAGATCGGATCCTGTCTGACGCCGATCAGCCGTTTCACTTCCGGAAACCAGACGTCCAGCTGGTTCATCTGTCTTAAGGTTTCAAAAAAGACCGAAGGTTTTACGCCCTTCACCAGAGCCTTTCTGAGCTCCTCTTCGACTCTTTCCCTGGAAAGAGCCGAGAGATCGATCGTCTTGCACAATTCCACCGTTTCAGGATCGACGGCGAATTCAAATCTCGACGCGAACTGGGCGGCTCTCAATACCCGCAAAGGATCCTCCACGAACGTCACAGGATCCACGCAGCGCAGTATCCTGTTCTCCAGATCTTCTCTGCCATGGAACGGGTCTGTGACCTCTCCTGTCAGTACATCTTCCATCATCGCATTGATGGTGAAGTCTCTTCTTCGGGACGCTTTCTCGTAACCGATGAAAGGATCTACCGTGATCTGAAAGTCTTTATGTCCTCTGCCGGTTGCCGTTTCTTTTCTGGGCATGGCAATATCCACATCATAGCCCTTCAGGTTGTATACGCCGAAACTGCTGCCGACGGTCTTTGGCTTTCCCAGTTCTTCCAGAACGGCATAGAGCTTATCCGGCGCAATGCCGTGGACCTCGATGTCAAGATCCTTATTCTCAAGAGAAAGCAGTCTGTCTCTGACATACCCGCCCACGTAAAAAGCCCTGCCTCCGGCATCCTTTACCTTTTCGGCAATCTTTCTGCAGATCTCTTTATTTACGGAAATGTTTTCGTTCTTCAAGAGACAAATCCTTTCTGTTCTTTATCATTGTATCAGTAAAACAGAGCGTCTGTTCAATTCCTATCCTATAGAAGAGTCATTGCGTGATACAATTTAGGATGAGGAGCACAAATATGGATCAGTTACATTTCCACTTCACATGTCTTGACGGCACATATGATTTCGAAGCACAGTTCAACGCTGATGAACTGCGTTATGAAACAAAGTCCACCATTCCTGAACTGGAGAGTCTTTCAGGTACAAAAGATGATCCGGAAGCGTTCCGAAAGGAACTGGATCTGGCTGAAATCGAGAAATGGGATAGAAGATATCCCGCTGAAGGAATGCCGATCGAGGATGCGGTAAAGTGGCAGGTAAAACTGATCAAAGAAGACAGGGAATATGTAACGGAAGGCGAGGAATCCTACGAACCTTACCGTTATGAGCATCTTGTCAGAGCACTGATGTGCTGCGATGAGAAAGCGGAATATTTCATGATCTGATATAGGGGATACTGTGGATAAGCTGATTGTCTGGATCTACTTCCTTCTCTTAGGAGCGCTGACGGTGTATGTCTGTGTCATTGAAGGCATCAGGACGAAGATGGCACCGGAACAGACGGTATGGGCAAGGATCGAAAAGAAGTACGTTGAAAAAGGAAACGAGGGCGAATACCCTCATTTTGGCAAGCGTTACTGTCTGGATCTGATCAGAAGCGACGGCAGACCTTTTCAGGCGGAAGTATCCCGCAAGAAATTCAGAAGATATGCGGTAGGCGATACCGGCAGACTTACATTCCAGAGAGACCGTTTCGTTTCCTTTGTCAAGGACGACACTTATGTCGACAACAAGGAAGACAAGGAAAGACTGATCGGGATGGCGATCAAGACGCTGGAAAAAAACAGACTGACGGATGAGGGCGGACGTACGGAAGCCGAATTTGCCTACTTCGAGAAATACAGAAAGAAGAAACGCGATAGAGTAAGAGCGCTGTTCAAGATCATCCGCAAGAAGGGGAAAGAGGTCTTCTATTTCAAGGTAGAAGGCAGCAGGATGCTTCTTCTGAATCTGGATGAGGAAGGATATAAAGAAATGGTGAACAGCTATTACCACGGAGATGATGAATAAGCAATGAAAAGATCAGAAAGCAAGAATATGATCCGGTTGATTACGTTAAGCGTTTTGGTGCTGCTTCTGTGTATGAGCGGATGCAAGAAGAAACAAGAAACGAAAGAGACAGCAGAACCGGTGGAAGAGATTCAGGAAATACAAACCGTTGAAGAAGATGTTCCGGAAGAAGAACCTAAGACAGAGGAAGAAACCGTTCCTGAAACGGCAGAACCGGATGAACCGGTATTCTACGAAAGAGCGAAGATCGTCTTTCTGGGCTGCATCTCAGAAGACAGAGATCTTGACATGATCCTGGACAGAGCAGTAGACACTCTGCATCTGAATACAGTCAAAAACATCAAGAAGGACCACATCGTATACGGAAGACAGGGCAGCGAAAACAATGTCTATCTGATCATTCCGGAAAAGGACATCACCCTGACGATCGCGTCCTATCCGAAAATGAGTAAAACCTACTTCCAGGAAAAAAACAGCAAGCCTGTCATTTTCATCGAAGACAACGATGCCACGCATCTTAATTCCG
>JAFONG010000029.1 GCA_017418585.1 Erysipelotrichaceae bacterium
GCTCCCTGCTCCGGGGAAGGCATGTTCCGGAAAGAGCCTTCATTGATCAGAGAATGGGAAGAAAAAGGAAACAGCTACTATTCCGATCTACAGAAAAAGATCATTGCATCCGCCTTAAGACTTCTGAAAGAAGGAGGCAGGATGGTCTACAGCACCTGTACCTTCTCGCCTCAGGAAGATGAAGAAATCATCGAGTATGCCCTGAGTATCTGTCCCGATCTGAAAGTCCTTCCGATCGAAACGGCAGAAGGCTTTGAACCGGGGATAAGCGATCATACAGGAAACTGCGTCCGTCTCTACCCGCATAAAATCAGGGGCGAAGGACATTTCATCGCCCTGCTGCAGAAGGGAGAAGAACCCTTAGACAAGAAAAAGAAGACCCTATATAAAAGTTTTTCCATCAGTGAAAACATATCCATCACACTTCCGGAAGGAAACATCGTTCAGCGAGGTGAAAAACTCTACTATGAACCCGTAAGCGTTCCCGATCTGAAAGGATTGCGTGTTTTACGTTCCGGTCTCTTACTTGGCGAAATGAAACACGGCTGTTTTGAACCGTCTCAGAGCCTTTCTATGGCTTTAAAAGAAAAAGAGTATAAGAATACTCTAAATCTCAGTTCAGACGATCCAAGGGTCTTAAAATACCTTAAATGCGAAACCCTTGACGTCAAAGACTTTGACAAAGAAGGAACGGTCCTTGTATGTGCCGATGCCTATCCTTTGGGTTTTGGAAAAATAAAAAACGGGATACTCAAGAACAGGTATCCCGCCAATTACCGTTATAAATAATACTCCTACATCGGATCGATCAGACCTAGTCTGACCAGTGTATGATAGAAACCGTCATCCAGAACGTCTTCAACCGTTTCGGTGGCGACTTTTTTTGTTCTGTTGCGGGCATTGCCCATGGCAAAGGAATGATCCACCAGTTTCATCATGCCGATGTCATTCAGACCGTCCCCGAAGCAGTATGTCTTCTCGTATGGAAAATCGATGTGTTCCAGCAGCAGACGCAAGGTAGAATCCTTGCTGACGCCCTTGGCAACGCAGTCGAATGTCGTTTCCTGCTGACGGTTAAGATTGTATAGATCAGAGAATTCGGCTTCCATGGCCTGTCTGCCCTCTTCGGTCATGCTTTTCAGCCAGACGAAATCCGAATACTCGGTATCCGCCTCTACCAGGATCTCGTCCGGATCATGGGACATGGAGACGATAAAGTCTCTGATGTTCTGATTCTGTGCCGATTCCACATAGCAGTGGTCCTGTTTCATGAACATGCAGTCATCGCCATGGGCACGGCAATAGTTCAGAAAATGATTCACCCCTTCCTTATCGATAGAACGGTGGAAGATCTCCTTTCCGAACAGTTCCCCATAGGCGCCGTTGTTCAGAACAAAACCGTCTGGTTCACAGTCCATGATGCTCTTAGGAACAATACACTTCGGCCTTCCCGTTACAAGGAAAAGATAGGCTTTCTTCTTGACTTCTTTCAGTGCATATCTGGTCCTGTCGCTGATATCCAGCATTTCCCTTGTACAGTCGACCAGCGTCCCATCGATATCGGAAAAAACCAAAATCTTCTTATCAGCCATGGTATCCTCTGTTTTTCTTTCCGTTCTCATAGAGCATTTTCACTTCTTCTTCCGGCAGATCGCAGTTTCTGTCTCCGAACACGCTCCTGCGGATGAAGTCGGTTTTCAGGACCATCTCTACCGACATGATCTTGGAGTAGGCCTCCATCGGATCCTTGCCTACGGCCAGAATACCGTGGTTGGCCAATAAAACAACGTCATAATCATAGATATACTTATCCAGATCGGCAATGATGTCCAGCGTTCCAGGAGTACCGTACTTCAGACATGGAACTTCACCGAAGAACATGATGAATTCGGTAGAACACTTGGAAACGATCGGTTCTCCGATCTGGGCATAGGCTGTCGCAAACGGAGAATGACAGTGAACGACGGCATTGATGTCAGGTCTAAGTTCGTAGCAGTGGGTGTGCATCGGGGTTTCCGATGTCGGTTTGAGATCTCCTTCCAGAACATTGCCCTTCGCATCTACGGCGATGATCTGACCTTCCGAGATCAGAGCCTTGGAAGTCTGAGTCGGGGTAATAAAGATCTTGTCGCCTTTCTTGTAGGAGACGTTTCCTTCATATGTTCCGACAAAACCTGCATCATTCAGCATGTGGCAGACATCCACGATCGCTCTTCTGTACTCATAATCCTTCATTCCTGTTTCCTCCTTATTCATTGATTGAATCGGTAAATTCTTTCATAAATGCGTTGATCGTATCGGTATCTGTTTCGATTGCCTGATCGAAGCCTTCCGGCAGAGTCAGATCCCGATGTCCGATCAGCAGAACGGATCCGTCATGGAAGACGATCTTTTCCAGATCATCCGTTTCTTTATTCCAGTAGAAATGCGTTTCCCGGGCGCTGATCTTTCCCTTGACGTGATCCAGCTGTTTCCCGTTCTCGTTTACCGTTTCCAGATACTCGACACTGGCGATATCGGAAGGATCCAGAACCATGTTCTTGTAAAGATCCATCGGATCCTCAAACATCCTGTTGATGTTTACCTTATAATAGGTCTCCGGTGTATCCGGTCCCTTCAGGTAGCAGTATTCAACGGTATCCATATAATACTGATCGATCTGGTAAGCATCGCTACTGATCGAGATCAGGGCCATATCCCTGTTGGCGACCATCCCGATATCTGCGGCATTTGAGTCTTCTTTTTCCAGCAGAACATAGGTATTCTCCGCAAAACGGTAGGAAGTCAGCTTTTCTTTATAGTAGGAACTTTCTTCGCTGTTTTGACATCCCGCCAGACAAAACAGCAGAAATACGATCAGACATCTTCTTAACGTCATTTCACTTCCACTTCTCCGAATCTCTCTAAAGCAGCCTTAAGCTCTTCATGCTTCTTGGCGGCTTCTTTCAGCGATACGCCTTCAGCCATGGCCTGCGCTGCCTGAACCATCGCCTTTGCGCCTGCTTCAGCGCCCTGAGGATGGCCCTGTACAGCTCCGCCCGCAGCCAGTACGATATCCAGACCGAAGTCTTTCGTGAACTGCGGAACCATGCCCGGATGAACGCCTCCGCCACAGATCGGCATGGATGGCTTTATGTCATAGTATGGCAGGACAAGCTGCTGATAAGTCTTGAAATACTGCTGTCTGGTCAAAGGATAACCGCCATAAGGTGTATTCATCATCACCAGATCCGCACCGGAAAGTCTCGGGAACTTTCCTACCGACAGATGTGAAGACAATCCGGAACTGATTCCTTCGTTCATCGCACCGCTGGTCGCATAATGACCCATGACCGGTACGTTCACTTTTTCCGATATTGCCCGGAACATAGAGAATCCGACAACCGAGAACGACAGCATCAGCGCCTTGGCTCCCGCATTCAGAGCCTTGTCTACAGTATCCCATATCCGATCGGCGCTGTCCGTTACGTTACAGATGTATATGACTTCCTTGCCTGTAACTCTGGCGGCTTCTTTCGCCGCTTCGTTATAGGCCTTTACTCTTTCCTCAACCGGAGAAAATACCGGATTGCCTAAGAGTTCATCGTCCTTGATGAAGTCCAGTCCGCCAAGGGCTGTCTGATAGAAGATCTTCGCTCCGGCTTCAGGACTTAATCCCGTACAAGGTTTGATCATGTTCAGAACCAGCGGTCTGTCTTTAACACCCGTCAGCTCACGAAGGCCTTCTATGCCGAACTTCGGCCCCTTGAAAGGCGCTACGAATTCTTCCGGGAACTGTACATCGACCAGTTTTACCTGTGCGCTGGTAGAAGCGTCGTTTCCCAGCAGTGTCGTAAGAAGCATCGGGAACTGCGCACCGAAGTTGACAGTCGGATAAGCGATCTGGATGAAATAGGTACGTCTGTCTTCCTCGATCTGGGAGAACAGCTCATAAGGAGGCGCATCAAAAATATTCACCACCTTGCCCATGTGTTTCTCTCTCATCTCATCCGTTACGCCCGGAACAGGGACCCAGGTCCCTACTGTCTGACCGACAGCCATCGTTTCCGCTTTCCTGATCACATCGGTTTCCTTGTCCAAAACGATATAATATGTCGCCAAAACATAATTCTGCTTACGGATCTCTTCCGGTAAAGCATAGATGCTGTTGTTTTTCATATCTCTACACTTCTTTCTGTATCTTTAATACCATGCGGATGATCTGATTGAACTTATCCGCATCCCAGGCACTTCTGCCGATAAACAGACCGTCAATGTCTTTCTGGGCAAACAGTCCTTCACAGTTCTGCGGATTGACGCTTCCTCCGTAAAGAACAGGAATGCTGTCTGCTTCTTCACCGAACAGTTCTCTTAACGTATTCTTAATGACTTCATGCATCTGCTGGGCATATTCCTTCGTTGCAGGAATGCCGTTGACACCGATGGACCATACAGGTTCATAGGCAAGCATCAGTCTGCCGCAGTTTTCTTTTGAAACAGAATGCAGACCGACTTTCAGCTGTGTCCGCAGAACTTCTTCGGATAAGCCGTATTCCTTCTCCTGCAGCGTCTCACCGATGCACAGAAGCGGAATAAAGCCGTGCTCCAGAGCCTTGGATACCTTCTTTTCTTCCTCAGTATCCGTTTCTCTAAAAACATGTCTTCTTTCGGAATGACCGATCATCACCATGTCGACGCCGATCTCTTTCAGCATCAGCGGTGATATCTCGCCGGTAAACTGTCCCTGATCTTCCCAGCCCATGTTCTGAGCTCCGATCAGAATGCGTTTATCCTTCATGACTTCCTTGGCTGCAGACAGTGCGGTATAGGAAGGTATCACAAACAGCGTCAGTACATCTTCCGGAATGTCTTCCGTCAGCTCATTCAGACGCAATAAAAAAGACGTAGTGTCTTTTATTGTCTTGTACATCTTGGTGTTTGTGCCCAGATAGATTTTCTTTCTGTTTTCCATTATTTCATCGTTTTCTTTTCAATGTCCTTGATCGCTTCTACCTTCGGAGTAGATGAACCGTCAACGAATTCAAGTTCAAGCCATTCGCCAAGGATCTTTTCCGCCAGTTTGACACCGATGACTCTTTCGCCGAAGCAGATGACATTGCCGTTGTTGGAAAGCGCAAGTCTTTCACCCGAAAAGCTGTCATGGCAGACGCCGGCACGGATTCCAGGGAACTTGTTTGCGCACATCGCCATGCCCAGGCCTGTTCCGCAGATCAGAACGCCTCTTTTGGTATATCCTGATTCAATGATCTTTTCGCAGACTCTCTCGGCAATCAGTGGATAATATGTCGGATCGTCCTTGCTGTCGCATCCGACATTCTCGACTTCATACCCTCTGGCTTCCATAAAAGCCTTCAGATCATTCTTCAGATTTACTGCTGCGTTGTCGCATCCGATTACGATTTGTTTGTTCATAGTGTTTCTCCTTCGTACCCTAAGATATGCCTACATCGGCATAAAACGTCCATGGATCTTCGACTGAACGATGTTTTCAAAATCTCTGTTATCTTTTTCGGTCAGGATCGCTCTTTTCGGCAGGATGACCGCATCCGTTTTTCCGACGCCGATGACATAAGTCGTCTTGGTTTCCTGAACACGGTACACTTCATCCCAAGGTGCCGTTGCGGCTTCATTGGTAGCCAGGTTCGTAAAGGTGATGCCTTTGTCCTCAACGGCGATCCTTCTCTTGATCCCCTTGCCTTTCCTGTAGACATCCTTGTATTTGTAGATGCTGATCTGAGCGGAAGCCCATACGCCGCCGATCGCAACCATGACCAGCAGACAGCACGCATACATCGGGGATGACAGGGAAATGACATGGAAGGCGTTCAGGACGAAACCGGTCGTACCTAAGACCCAGATGATCGCCATCGCTATCCTTTTCCATTTCTGTGAACCAAAAGTGATACACATAACGGTATCACGATAATCATCTCTATCTATTTTGAAATCAAAAACCAATTTCTTATCGGCCATGATTTATTCTCCAAATCCGGATTCAATCAGTGCAACGATGTTGTTTAAAGCTTCTTCTTCGTCTTCTCCTTCCGTTGTAATGACAGCCTTCTCGCCTTTGCATAAACCAAGCAGCAGAACAGAAATGATGCTCTTGGCGTCGCTTGGATTCTCTTCTTCGCCGGCTCTGGCTACTTTAACGGAACACTTGTATTTGCCTGCTTCTTTTACGAAGTCTGATGCAGGTCTGGCATGTAAGCCGTTTTTATTAATAATTTCAACAGTTTTAGTTAACATGATAAACACCTCTCTTTTTTAAATACGCCCCATAGACGAATGGGTGGGTCATAGGGGCGTATTTATAACATTAAGCTTTTTTATTCAGCTTTGCCAGCTGGGTTTAAAGCCTGCTTCTCTAATGCAGCATGGATCTTGTCCATGTTCTTCTTCAGAACGAAGTAGAGTACTGCGAAGACAGCGAGCTCGATAGCGATACCGACCCAACCGAACAGTTCTGCCAGTTTGAACAGAATGAAGCCTACAGGCTGACCGATGATGATGTATGAAGTAACCATCATACCAGCGGCACTTTCGCCACCGACTGACTTAACAACGGCGTCGAATGTAGGACCACATAATGTACAGATATACAGGAATACAACACAGACTAATGCGCCACCGATAACGGATTTAACAACGTTACCGTTTGCCATGGCAACCATTGGCTGGATGCAGTAAGGAATAGCAACCAGGTCAACGACTGGTAAGCACTGGTTTCCTGGAAGAATGAATGACAGGAACAGAGCGATTGGCATACAGAGCAGACCGGAAATCAGCGTAGCTGTTTCGCCGTAGCCTGTAGCGTCGTTAACTGCCAGATACCATTCGCCAGAGAAGCCCTTGGTAGCCTGCTTAGAAGCCTGAGTCATAGCTGTGAATGCACCGGAGAAAATAGCGGAAATTCTTGGGAATACGGACATGACTGCAGAAGTAGCAATACCGCATGTCAGAATTTCGCCCCAGGCAGCCAGTTCACCAATACGGGTCAGGTTTCCAACGAAACCGATGATCAGACCAAGGATCAGACCTAATGTCATTGGTTCACCGATGAAGCCGAGTTTCTTCTTGATAGCAACTGGGTCTGCTTCAATCTTGTATAAGCCTAACTTGTTCAGCAGCCAGTTAACAGGAATAGCAACGACACAGATTGTTGCTGTATGTAATGAAGCGATAGAGCAGCCTGGATAGCCATAGTATGTTGACCATCTCTTAGCAATAACTTCTGTCAGTAACAGAGTGTAGATCTGCTGTACGATCATTGTAGCAACAGCGAGTGCCATGTTCTGAGTCAGGACATAAATCATTGAACCCCAGCACATGTAAGAGTAGTTGTTCCACAAGTCACCAGCCTGGAAGACATTAGTGAAATGAGTAAGGAACAGAATAACCTGAAGTGCGATACAGATGGCGATGAATACCATGCCGGCCTGTGTTGAGTACGCAACAACAGAAGTGTTTGGCCAACCTAAGTCATAAACAGGAAGGTTAATACCGGAAGCATTAATCATTCTGTCGATAACAGGGTTGATAACTCCGCCATAGGAGCCGATAACCAACGAGAAGCCTTCAAGACCTACACCTGCAGAAAGTGCTGATGTAAATGCCTTAGCTGGTTTAACTTTGAATGCCAGGTTAATCGCAAACATGATAACCGGTACAAAGACGGCAGCTGGGAAAGTATCAAAGAAGGCCTTTAAAGCGCTAAAAAATCCTTGCATATTTTTTCTCCCCTTTTACTAAATTTATTTGCCCGGATTGATTCCAGCATCACTGAGAATCTGTTTGACATTGTCATAGAATTCATCAGTACCCATTCCAGTAATCAATCCGATTGCAGGTACAGCAGGAACGCCATCCAGCTGATCATGATCGATCGGGCTAGCATAAGCTACGAAATCATGATGCTGTCTAGCTAAGAAGTTAGCCATTTCAGAAGGGTTGCATTCATTTACTTCTACACCCTCATAGCCTTCTTCTTTCAGCCAGTCAGAAATTGTTTCTGCCAGCATGGAAGAAGTAACAATACCAGAACCACAAACAGTTAAAAATCTAACACCCATATTAATATTCCTCCTTCATTATTATATGGTAGTGAACTCTCTGTTCACTTAATTAAAGACGTCTTTGACTGCCTCGTATACTTCATCAACAGTCTTGAGATCTTTAATTCTTGCCAGTCTTTCAGGGTCCTGAATCAGCATCATGATCTTTCTCAAAGTTCCGATCTGCTGTTTCGGGTCCGTTACAGCCAACATGAAGATGACCTGAGGATGCAGCGTGATCTCAGGAGAACCCATCTGCTGCCACTCGACAGGATGTGCCAGAATGGCAATGCCTACTGCCGGCTCATTCACGTGTTCCGCAAACGTATGAGGTGTTGCGATATCGAAAGCCTTTGCCGGTAATGCCGTCGGATAATTCGCTTCTCTGTCTACCAGAGCCTGCGGATAAGTCTCTTTGGCAACGCCGACATTAACAAATTCCTGTCCCATTGTCATCAGGACTTCTTTGCAGCTTGCACAATCCAAACCAATTTTAATCAAGTCTTTTCTTAACATATTCATCCCTCCACGCAGATATACTACTATTTTAAAAATATACTCTTATACTTCTAAAATAAAGTCTGTTGTCTGCACAAATCCGATCCGCTTTTGCACAATCAGTAAACGGCAATGATCGAGAGTATGATGTCATAGATCTCGCTGCTGCTTTCGGCTTTTTCAATCAGCTGATTCAGCTCATCGCTTTTGAGCAGAACGCTTAATCCGCTCAAAATAAAATGGTGGTCAAACCGGTTAATCGGCGTGATTACGAAAATCTTCGATATCTCGTGACCATCTACCATTATTTTATTTTTCAGCCTCGTGAAAGTCAATCCCAGTCTATGTGCGTGTTCGATGTTCGCATGGCCCAGCAGATAGCCGTTCCGGTAGACCATGTAGAAGCCGTACCTGTCGATGTTTTCTTCAATATAGGTGCTGTAGTCCTCATCGATAAAACCGTCTTTTGCCAGCGGTTCGCAGGCTTCTTTCAGCAGCTTGCGCCAGTCGGCATCCTTTTCGTTGTCCGTGATCCAGACATATTCCGGCTTGAAGATCTCTTTCAGAGAACCGCTGTTGCCGATTTCTTCTTTGGCCATGTCTGCAGAAGGACTTCTCTCCGTATTCTTCTCCGCCATGATCTCGTTGACCGCACCTACGATCATTCCGCGGTCTTCTTTCGTCACAAAGGAGCTGATCTGATAGACCTTGGTCTTTTTCTTTTTCTCGAAGCGTACCGTGGAGATGATCAGATCGACATCATAGTCGTTCTCCAGATATTCTTCCGCACTGACGCAGCCGATGACCTTGATCCTTGAATCGATATCCTCGATCTCGCTTTTCAGCAGGTAGGAAGTAGAAAGGCCGATTGCACAAATGATCAGGGTCCTGATATACGGGATCTGCTTGCTCAGCTTGATCGCATAACCGGCATAGTAAAGCGTCAGGAAACCGATTTCGCTGTCGTTTATCGGCATGCCAAGTTCCTGTTCCAGAACCTGTACGGTCTTCTTGACGATCATAAAATAATCGTCGTACTTGCTTCGGATCTCGGAAATCAGCGGATTGTTGATGCAGACGCCGTACTTGTAACGCAAAAAGGCGGAATCGATGTGTTTTGCCAGAGATGCGACCAGATCTTCGCTGTCGATCTTGATGGAGCTGTAAAGATAGAATACATCGTTCATCTTTCTTGCCAGATCGGTTGCATATTCAAGGTCCACGAAAGGATGCTCCCGGGAAATCAGGGAACAGGACAGATAGGTGGAGACCCATCTCTTTTCGGTTTCCGGAAGATCCTTGAATTCCTTGCAGACAAAAGCGTATTCTTCAGCCGTCTGTTCTACCGGCAGCAGATCATTCTGCTTATCCTGAGCGATCCCTTTCTTGCTTTGCATGTACTTGGCGATCACAAAGGCGATTGCCAGCAGGGACATGTCGTAGTAGTTGTGGCTGTCCTTGGCGATCTTTTTCAGTTTATTGTAGTACTTCCTGATCTGCAGCGTTTCGTTGATGAAGGTGGAGCCGAGCCATTCTTTGGAAGTGATGATCTCGTAGATATTCGCAAAGAAATAGAAGAAAGCCTTCCGGATATTGTATTCATCTCCTTCCAGAGAGTAGCCCGTTCTGGTATCGAAGCCGATGTTGATATCGAAATGCGAAATGATGCTTTTTATTTCGTTGATATCGCTGATGACCGTGAAACGGCTGACCCGGAAGAGCTCTTCGTAGGTCTTGATGTTGTATTTCCTGGAAGATGCATAAAGGGTCGCAAAGATGATGGAATATCTTTCGATCTGACCCAGGGAAAAGATCTCCTCGCTCGGAGCTTTCTTGTAGTAGTTCAGCAGCAGTTTCTTCTGCTGATGATTGAGTCTGATCCCTTTTCCGTATACCGTCGAGATCTCTTCTCCGTCAAGGTAACGCAGTGTGGCGTTGATATCGGAGATGATGTAATAGATGCTGCGCTTTGATGAATCCAGAAAATCGGCGATCTCTTCCACGCTGACATAGTCGTTGCTGTCGACAAGCAGTTTTACGGCGGCCAGAAAGCGGTCGTTGGCACTCAGTTTCATTCTCTTTTCCCGTCTTTCCTCAATCTTTATTCTATATGAATAATACCCGTTTTGCACAAATGAAACGCAAAGAAAAAAGACTGCCGCACTGATGCAACAGTCTTTCTGCGTAATTCCAGAATTAACGCTTAGAGTACTGAGGTCTTCTACGAGCTCCTCTTAAACCGTACTTCTTACGTTCCTTGACACGAGAATCACGAGTCAAGAAGCCTGCTTTCTTCAATACAGGTCTGAAGTCTTCACCGACTTCCAGCAATGCACGGGCAATCGCATGACGCATCGCACCGGCCTGACCTGTCATACCGCCGCCGTAGACGTTGATATAGATGTCATACTGACCTTCCGTACCAGTTTCTACCAGCGGAGATTTTACGACCATTCTAAGGATCTCCTGAGGGAGATATTCTTCGAGAGTCTTTTCACCGACGTTGATCTTACCTGTACCAGGTGTCATGTAGGCACGCGCTACAGAAGATTTACGTCTTCCCGTTCCAAGGTAAGTGACATTTGTTTTCTTTTTAGGCATTGTGTTTCTCCTTATTTAAGCTCAATCGGTTTTTGAGCGGCATGAGGATGCTCAGCACCTTCATAAACATACAAGTGGGTTCTCATCTTGTCGCCCAGCTTGTTGTGTGGAAGCATACCTTGGACTGCTTTTTCCACTAACTCAACAGGATAGTCTCTCTTCATCTCGCCGATCGGTCTGGCTTTCAGTCCGCCCGGGAACATAGAATGATGATAGTAGATCTTCTTGTTTTCCTGATCGCCTGTATAGACGACCTTTGCAGCATTCGTAATGATTACGTAATCGCCGCAGTCGACATTCGGTGTGAAAGTCGGTTTGTGCTTTCCTCTTAAGATAGCGGCACACTGTGTTGCCAGTCTACCCAGAGTCTTTCCGCTCGCATCGACTACATACCAGTCTTTTTTGACATCTGCTGGTTTCAGCATAGTTGTCTGACGCATATTTTTTCTCCTTTGTAGTTTCCGGGGCTACATTTTAAAAAAATAAGGCAATGATTATTATATGTTATTTTGCCTTATAATTCAACAGTATTTCCGCTTTATTTCAAGTTTTTTCGGCAGGATCAGATCCTGTGATTTTCTGCTGTTTTATAGCCGTAGTCGGTAATGCCTTTACCGGTATTCGGATGAATGAAAGAATAGACGGAGTCGATACCGAAAAGCACCAGCAGTATCAGGCTGACCGGAATCAGGATCTGCTTTTTTGCCTTCTTCAGTCTGTCGTCGATCAAAGGCGCTCCGATATAGACGATCGCCATGCCTCCCAGCATGAATACGAGCAGCCCTTCCGCACAGATACGGCCATGCAGATTGATGAAGTAGCCGGAATAGTCCCACCAGCGGATTCCCTTGCTAAGCTCCAGGAACCAGTGTGTGAAGTATTCGACCGTACCGCACAAAAGCACCGTCAGAAGAGCGTGCAGCAATGGACGGTTACGGAATCTGAACAGCAGCATAAGGATCAGAACAGCACCGAAGCCGTAGATCGGCAGCCAAGGTCCCTGCAGGAATCCTCTGTTGACAAAGCTTCCTGTTTCAACGATATGCAGCATGACTTCCCAGATCCAGCCGACCGTGCAGAAGATAAAGAACATGACAACGATAGACAGCAGAGAATAATGCCTCATGTAATGGAGATGTTCCAGACGCGGATCATGGGCACTTTCCGGAATCGTATAAAGTCTGTCCGGATACTGTTTCAGATCCAGGATCTGATGATATTCCCGTATCTTCTCTTCCTGCTCGATGGCGGTATTGTACAGATCTTCGTCCTTGTCGTATTTCCAGATGATTCCCAGCACATTCTCTACAAAGCCTCTTAGTCCGGTGTGCCGCAGATCTCTGACATCGATCTCGTCCGTCATGATGTCGATGACATCCTCATAAACGGACTCAACGGTCCTGTAGTCTGGTTTCTGCGAGAGATAGACATCATTCATCAGGCCGGCATAGGAAGCGCCGTTCTGTTTTGCCAGCTCTCTAAGATGGAAATAGTACTGCACATAGGTAGCTTCCCGGAACGGGTTGGCATACAGGATATCGCTTAGTCCTAATGTCAGATGACCAAGCAGATACCAGAGAACAAACGACATGTCTACCTTGAACATCTCCCACTTATGGCCGTACATCATGCGCTTGGACAGCTTTCTTGCCTCGGAAGGTCTGATATCAGGATTTTCGGCCGTGATATACGGAACCATGAAGAAAGAATAATGGGCGATCGGTGCACCGATGACAGTAAGATTGTATAAGAACTGGATCAGACCTGTGGTCAGCATCGTAAGACTGCCTTTTATAACCTTTCTGACTTTGAAAAGGAAAAGGAATCTGGAAGTGCCGACCTTATCATAGAGATAGGATTCCAGGAAGATCCTGCGGAAAGCGATTCGGTATGTATAGCGGACAAAGAAAGTTATGCCGGCCAGGATCGCGGCCGTAAGAATGATGAACAGATCGGTAGTCAGTTTCTGCGACTTTACCAGTGAAAGAATCGTCTGATAGATCAGAACAAAGAACTGTCCGCTGCTGATTAGATTGACAAGCTGAGAGAATACGCCTTTCTGACGTCCCAGTTCGATCTGTCCGATCGTGGTGATCTCGCCTTCTTCGTTTCTGGCGATACTCTCGGCGATCTTGATGCCCTCCGGCAGATTTCCGCCAAACAGCGAAGCTACAACATCTCCGGCATTAGGAAGACCGATCTGACTGGTTCCGGTCTCGACGACTTCCTTGATCTCTTCAGTTTTCCTGATTGAAGAAGACGACAAAGAAGAAGAATAGGCCGCACCAAGAAGCGAAGCAAAAAGACATGCCGTGACCAGCAGCAGATAATGTTTCTTCAATGATTGTTTAGCCTGTTTTTTTGCAGTTTTCCGGTTAAACATATACAACAATTATAAACCATCTGCAATAAAAAAATGAAGCCACGCTTCACTTTTTCAGCAGTTCCTGCAGAACTCTTCTTCTTGTAACAATACCCATCAGCACATTTCGATCATCTACCACCGGAATAAAGTTGTAGTTGACGATGTTTTCTACGATCTCTTCGATCCCGGCATCCACCTTGACGGCAGGAGTATATCCTTTACGAAGCAGATCGGTAATCTTTGTCTCTTCCATTTTCCGGTAGTCGAATTCACCATTCTTGACGACATACCAGAGCAGATCTCCTTCGGATATGGTTCCGATATATTCGCCGTTGCCGGAGATCAGCGGGATCGCCATGTATCCGTGCGCCTTCATCTTTTCTAAAGCCTGTCTGACATTCATGTTTTCTTCCAGACATGCGACCTGATTCTTCGGTGTCAGAAGGAATAATACGTTCGCTCTTTCCATATTTTCATTCTACTGGGAGATTATGAAATTATTGTGATAACGGAACGGAACGGATCTTTTCGATGATGACTTCTTTTTTAAGATTCCGGATATCCCGGAAAGACGGCGCAGAAGATCCGGGGGATCCTACACTGGCCGCTGCGCAAGCCATGGCCAGAGCGATTGTTTCCTGCGTATCCAGACCGTTCTGCAAGGCATAGGCAACTGCCGCAACCATACTGTCGCCCGCTCCTAAGGGAGATACGACTTCGGTTCTGACTGCCGGACAGCGGTATGCCTGTCTGTCCCTGATGAATAAAGCTCCTTCTTTTCCCAATGAAACAATGATAAAAGGAATGCCCAGATCAAAACACGCATCGATCATGGCATCTTCTTCCAGCCGTTTTTCGAACAGTTCGCAGATCTCTTTATAGTTCGGCTTGATCACGTCCGGAAACGCCTTCACGCCTTCCCGGAGCTTTCTTCCGCTGCAGTCGAGGATCACGGAATTTCCGTTTCTCTTCAGCAGTTCAGTCATCTTTCGGTACAGATCGTCTTCTGCGTTTGCCGGAGCGCTTCCGGATATCACTACGATCTCGTTTCGAAATCCGTCAAGATATTCAAACAGCATCTCCGCGTCTTCCTTCGCAAGATCCGGACCTGGCTGATTTTCTTCATACAGTTCCCCGTCTATGACTTTCTTCAGATTCGTTCTGACTTTCCCGTTCGTCTTGATGAAATGATGCGGAATGCCCAGCCCGTCCAGACCTTCGAGAATGATGCCGCAGTTGTCGCTTCCGATCAGTCCCGTGCATAAAGATTCACATCCCATGTTTCGTAATACCTTGGAAACGTTAATCCCTTTCCCGCCGATGTCAAAAACCGTCCCGTCTTTACTGACGGTCTGATCGATGGCAGGATTGCAGGTAACGGTAATGATCATCTAAGTGAATTATATCAGAAAGAAAACACCGTTGTTAGACAACGATGTTTACCACTCTCCCCTTAATGACAAAGTGTTTTCTGATTTCTTTGCCTTCCGTGTATTTCAGTACGTTCTCCAGCCGTTTTGCCGCCTCGAAGAGTTCTTCATCGGATGCATCCGTCTTGGCCATGAACTTGCCTCTGACTTTGCCGTTGACCTGTACGGCGATCTCTTTTTCTTCGACTTCCAGCTTCGATTCGTCATAGGTCGGCCATGGACGGTAGTCCAGATCCGTCTTTCCGGTCAGGATCTCATACATCTCGCTGCCCAGATGCGGAGCGAATACCGAGAGCATCTGTACGAAGTTCACCGCATATTCCCTGTAGACCTTTTCTTCCTTGTAGCAGTCGTTAATGAAGATCATCATCTGAGAGATAGCCGTATTCAGACGCAGATTCTCGATGTCTTCCGTGATCTTCTTGACAGTGAAGTTGTAGGAATAATCCAGCTTGCCGTCATTGGCATCGGAAAGCTTGTCTTTCTGTTCCACCATCAGGCGGTAGACTCTTTCCAGCCATCTGTGTGCGCCTTCGATACCCTGGGTCGACCAAGGCTTGTCCGCTTCCAGAGGCCCCATGAACATCTCGTAAAGTCTCATCGTATCAGCACCGTATCTTTCAACGATGTCGCTCGGATTGACGACGTATTCCGGGAAACGCTTGCCCATCTTGATGCCGTTGGCTCCCAGAATGTAACCCTGATGTACCAGTTTCTGGAACGGTTCCTGACATGGCACAAGGCCTTTGTCGTAGAGGTAGTTGTTCCACATGCGGGCATAAAGCAGGTGTCCTACCGCATGTTCCGGACCGCCGATGTAAAGATCCACCGGCATCCAGTATTTCAAAAGTTCAGGATCCGCAAACGTTTTTTCGTTATGCGGATCGATGTACCGTAAGAAGTACCAGGATGATCCTGCCGAACCAGGCATGGTCGAAGTTTCCCTCTTGCCTTTCTTGCCGTGGTATTCGACATTGACCCAGTCGACGGCTTTATCCAGAGGAGCTCCGGTCTTGCTTGGACCGTAGTCTTCCAGTTCCGGAAGGATCAATGGAAGATCCTCGTCATCCAGAACGCCGACCGTTCCGTCTTCATAGTGAATGACCGGAATCGGTTCTCCCCAGTATCTCTGTCTGGCGAAGATCCATTCTCTCAGCTTGTAGTTGACCTTCTTCTTGCCGATGCCTCTATCCTCCAGCCATTTGAGCATCGCATCGATCGCGTCCTGCTTGTTTAAGCCGTCCATGAAACCGGAATTGATATGAACACCGTCCTGTGTCCAGGCTTCCTTGGAAATGTCCCCGCCTTCCAAAACAGGAATGATCTCCAGTCCGAACTTGCGGGCAAACTCGTAGTCTCTTTCGTCATGTGCAGGAACAGCCATGATGGCACCTGTACCGTAGGTCATCAGTACATAGTCGGAGATCCAGATCGGGATCTTCTTGTCGTTGACCGGATTGACCGCATAGGCTCCGGTAAACACGCCGGTCTTGTCCTTGTTCAGCTCAGTTCTTTCCATTTCCGACTTGGAAGCGCAGAGTTTCTGGTAAGCCTCCACTTCTTCCTTCCTGTCCGCTGTTGTGATCTTGTCAACCAGCGGATGTTCCGGAGACAGAACGCAATAAGTAGCACCAAACAGCGTATCGCAGCGGGTTGTGAAAACGGTAAAGCTCTCATCGTGACCGTCGATCCTGAAGACGACTTCCGCACCGATCGACTTGCCGATCCAGTTTCTCTGAATCTCTTTGGTCGATTCCGGCCAGTCCAGAGAATCGAGATTCTCCAGAAGCCTTTCCGCATAGGCAGGTATATCGATGATCCACTGCTTCATGTTCTTGCGGATGACCGGATAACCGCCTCTTTCGGACTTGCCGTCGATGACCTCATCGTTGGCCAGTACGCAGCCAAGTTCCTCGCACCAGTTGACTGGCATTTCGATGCATCTGGCATAACCGTCCAGGAAAAGCTGCTTAAAGATCCACTGGGTCCAGTGATAGTAGTCCGGATCGCTGGTAGAAACGACTCTTGACCAGTCGTAAGAAAAGCCAAGACCTTTCAGCTGTTCCGTAAAGTGTTCGATGTTTCTTTGCGTAAAGCCGTCAGGATGATTGCCCGTCTGTATCGCATACTGTTCCGCAGGCAGACCGAAAGAATCGAAACCCATCGGATGCAGAACGTTGAATCCTTTCATTCTCTTGTAACGGCTCATGACATCGGTGGCCGTATAGCCTTCCGGGTGTCCCGCATGAAGTCCTACTCCCGAAGGATACGGAAACATGTCCAGGGCATAGAATTTCGGCTTGGAAAAGTCGCGGATATCCGTCTTGAACGTCTCGTTCTCTTCCCAGAATTTCTGCCATTTCTTCTCAATCGTCTTGTAGTCAAATACGCTCATGATTTACCTCCAGAAAACAAAAAAGGTGATCCAAGGGCGCTTTTGCGCGGTACCACCTTTGCTTATTACTCTTACTCTTAACGCGAGCTTCACGATTAACCGCTGTATCAGGCGAGTTCGCTGTCTTCTCTTACTGACTTGCACCATCCGTCAGTTCTCTAAACAGATCCGTACAGTTACTGCTCCTGAAGATTACTTTCTTATCTTAATATTTTATCCGTTATTTTTCAATACGAAGCCTAGATCATCAGTTCCACTCTGATGGAAGGATCCACCAGTTTCGCGAATTTCTCGCCGGCACCTTTGTCTCCTGCCACATCGCCATAGTGAGTCGGGATGGCAAGCTGAGGTCTGATCAGATTGATCAGTTCTGCCGCTTCCGCATGATCCATCGTATATGTTCCGCCGATCGGAACCAGGGCGATATCGCACTTGACTTTCCGGTTGTCTTCGTTCATGTCGCAGTCTCCCGCAACATAGACGGTCTTGCCGCCTATCTTTACCAGATATCCTACATATCCCTTGTCTTTAGGATGGAAAGCCTTATTCGGATTATAGGACGGTATGGCCATGACATCCATCCCTTCAACCACGCCTTTGTCTCCCGGATTCATCGTAACGACATTTTCACCGCCTAAAAGATTGTACATGCATTCAGGGATGACATAGACGGTATCCTCTTTCTCCACCTTGCAGATGTCTTCTACCGAGAAGTGATCGAAGTGGTCGTGGGTAATGAAGATCACATCGGCATCATGACTTTCTTCTTCGATCTTGAAAGGATCAAAATAAACGGTTTTCTCATCCTCGATACGGATAGAACTGTGACAGTTAATACTGATTTTCATTGATTATCTCCTTTGCCTTGATCATCTGCAGATCTTTATCCGGATTGGTGGCAATCTCTCTGCTGACATCGGAAAAGATCGCTTCAAACGTTTCCCAGTCCAGAATCGCATCATCGCCCAAGTCTTTTCCGGCTTTGTATTCTCTTAGACAGTCGGCCAGACTCTGGTCGAAATAGCCGTCCGTACGATCAACCGGATAATCCAGATACTCCAGAGACTGCTGAACCAGCTTTACCGTTTCCGACACGCTGTCCAGTTCATAAGTCTCGCCTTCTACCGGAAAATAGAAAATCTGATAGTAGATCTCCGGCATCCGTACTTCCACATCCGGAACGATTCCCGTACCGTGGATCGATGTACCTTTTGGGGAATACCAGTAGTAGCTGGTCATTTTCAGGGCTCCGCCGTTGTTCAAAAGTCTGGTCGTCTGAATGACCCCTTTGCCGTATGTCGTAACGCCGACCACGGTAACGTCTTCCAGACATTCTCTCAGACAGATCGTAAAAACCTCGGCAGCGGAAGCCGTATTCTCGTTCACCAGAAGAACGATCTTCCTGAAGTTGTCATAGGTCTTCCTTGCAGAAGTCCTGTCCGCTGTCTCGACGCCGTCGACGCCCTTCTGCCGCAGATAGACCTCGTCGTTTCCGATAAACAGACCGCATATTTCCTTTACGGAACTCTGATATCCGCCGCTGTTGTTTCTCAGGTCGATGATGATCTTGTCCAGATCGGTATATTCATCCAGATAGTGCATGCACGCTGAACCCGTATCGGCACCGAAACTGTTCAGCTGCATGACCACATAGTCGTCTTCCCTGTAGGCATAGACCGTATTATTCACGGGACCCCGGATGATCGGAATCTCGATCAGCTCTCCTCCTCTTAAGAAAGTGATCACCACCTCCGTGCCTGCCACACCCAGCACTCTTTCCCGGATATCGTCGGAAGTAAAGCCTTCGATGCTTTCCCCGTCGATCTCCTTAATGATGTCCCCGGCCTCGACTCCCGCCTTTTCCGCAGGAGAATTCTTGAATACCTTCTTGACTACCGCAACCGAATCATAGTAGGAATACTCCACGCCGATCCCTACGTAGTCCATGTTGATGCTCTCGGAAAACACATCCAGTTCTTCCTTGGACATGTAGCTGGTATACGGATCGTATTCGAAATCCGTCATTCCGTAAAGAGCCTTGTTTTCCAGTTCGCCGGTCAGATCCTCATATTCATCCGAATAAAGCCAGTAGTGATCCATGGCATATTCGATCTCGCCGATCACGTTTTTCGTATCGGCATTATAAGAAGGATGAACCGCCTTGAACAGGAAAAAACCTCCTACCGTTCCGCACAGGAAAAACAGCAGACAAAGCAGAAAAACCAGAAATCTCTTCTTTCTCCTGTTTCTTCTTTCTTCTCTTTCCGATTTTAGAGGTACTCTCTCCAGATCAAAGTAAACTTTATCTTCCATATTTAAATCTCTA